>JAHFBR010000031.1 GCA_023249955.1 bacterium | reverse complement strand
TGTTTCGGTTGTTAACGCACTTTCAAAGGTTCTTGAACTGACCGTTTTTCGTAACGGAAAAGTATATGAACAGGTTTATGACCGCGGTGTTCCTCGTGTGGCACTTAAAGAGGTTGGTACTTCGGATAAGCGCGGCACGCTGGTAAAGTTTTTGCCAGACACCGACATTTTTGAGGTAACCTCGCTTAGCTTTGACACGCTATCATCACGCTTCCGCGAACTTGCCTTCTTGGTAAAAGGCCTGCGCATCAGCATTAAAGATGAACGTTCCGGAGAGGAGCACTCATTTTATTTTGAAGGCGGCATGGCATCGTTTGTTGAGTATTTAAATGCCAAAAAAAATCCGCTCTTTAAAGAGATGATTGTGATTCACAAAGACGATGGCGTCTATATTCTTGACATGGCAATGCAATACAACGAAGGTTACAACGAGCAGACCTTCAGCTTCGTTAATAATATTCGCACCATTGATGGCGGAACGCACGAAATAGGCTTTAAATCAGCACTTACCAAAGTGTGCAATCGCTACGCCCAAAAATACAATATGCTCAAGGAAGAATCACTTTCTAGTGATGACGTGCGCGAGGGTCTTGCTTGTGTCATCAACATGAAGGTTCCTGAGCCACAGTTCGAAGGCCAAACAAAAGGTCGCTTGGGCAACAGTGAAGTTAAGGGTATTGTTGATTCTTGGGTCTATGCATTTTTGGATGCATTTTTTGAAGAAAACCCTGCGCTTGCCAAAAAGATTTTGCAAAAAGGTCTTTTGGCTCAACAGGCGCGTACCGCTGCAAAGCGTGCACGTGAGCTGACGCGTCGTAAGAGTGAACTAGGAACTTCAGTGCTTCCCGGCAAGCTTGCTGACTGTTCTGAAGAGGATCCATCAAAGTCAGAACTGTATCTGGTAGAGGGTGACTCTGCAGGTGGTTCAGCAAAACAGGGTCGCGATCGCTTCACTCAGGCTGTATTGCCGCTCAAGGGTAAAATCATCAACGTTGAAAAGACACGGCTAGATCGTATTCTTGCTAATAACGAAATTAAAGATCTGATCACCGCTATTGGTTCCGGTGTTGGCAATGAAGAGTGCGCTCCAGACAAAGCACGCTATCACAAAATTGCCATCATGACCGACGCTGACGTTGACGGTTCACACATCAGAATTTTGTTGCTGACCTTCTTCTTCCGCTATATGAGGCCATTGATTGAAAAAGGCTTTTTGTACATTGCGCAGCCGCCCCTGTATAAAGTAAAGGTCGGCAGAACCGAGCGTTACTTAAAAGATGAAACCGAGTTCAAAGGGTTTTTGTTTGATTGGGCAGCTCAAGGCGCTACGCTTACATTCGATGGCAAAGTGCTTGATGATGCAGCGTGGAAAAAGGTTTTGGTCGATATGATGAAATACGACCAAGAGCTTGAGCGTGTTGGTAATCAAATTGAAGTTTCACGTCAACACACGCACGAGCTGGTAAGCTTTTTGCAAGCTAATGGCTGGGAGTTGAACAAATTTACTCCCCAGCAAATTGCCGAAAAGCTTGCTGAGCATTTCAAGCAATACCAAGTCTCACCTCTGGTTGAAGACAATGTTGATGAAGCGCTTTCTCTTGAAGGTGACGTAAAGCCGGTAAAATCGGTTATTACTTTTAAAGAGCAAAAAAGAGTGTGGGAGATTCCTATGCGCTTTTTTAACTCTGAGGAAACCGTAAAACTTCTTGAGCTTTATCAAGCGGTAAAACATCTGGATCAAAAGGCCTGGACGTTTACGCTCCAAAATAAAGATGCCGGTGAATCCAATACTGGCGTTTTGACACTGTGCGACATTATAACCAAGACGGCGAAGTCACTCATGACCATTCAACGCTACAAAGGTCTTGGTGAAATGAACCCAGAACAGTTGTGGGAAACAACCATGGACCCAGAAAAGCGCCGCTTTATGCAAGTGAGCATTGATGATGCGCTTAAGGCAGATCAGTGGTTTTCGTCATTGATGGGTGAAGAGGTTGAAGACCGCCGCAGCTATATTGAAAAGCATGCACATTTTGTCAGAAACCTTGATGTGTAGTTGAGCTGTTTTTAAAAGACAAATAAAAGAGCCCCCGTGCAAAGCACTTTCTGCTTTGCACGGGGGCTCTTTTATTTGTCTAGAACATGCTAGGGGGTTTTTGATTTTTGCTTTGTGGATATGGTTGTCGTGCCCTTTGACCACTTGGTGGTTGCGGGGTTGGTTGTGGGCCACCCTGTGGCGGCTGACGTTGGACCATCTTTGTTGCTACAGCTGCCGTTGTTGCGGCGGCTGCAGCAATGAGTGCTTTTCGACTCATTGCATTAACCGAAGATACAAGCAAACACACAGAAAGTGTGCCGCATATTACCAATATTTTCATAAATATCCTTACGTTTGTTTTTTGGTTTTAAGATCTAGGCAATACAGGACGCGTTTGCCACCAAGCCAGAGCCTTTTGTTGTGAGCCGCTATTGCTAGGTGCTTGGTGTTGTGGAGCAGCGGGAACTGGCTGATGTGGCGCCCAAGACTTTGTTGCTTTTTTTGCTATTGTTGCTGCAGTGATGCCTCCAGCACCACTGACCATCAATTTGACTAACACATTTCTACTCATGGCATTGGCCGACGACGCAATCAAACATACAGACAGGGTGCTGCATGCTATTAACATTCTCATAGTGATCCTAAAATAGTTAAAAAACGTCATGCTGCTGCAAAGTCAGAAAAAACGCAGACTTCAGCGAAGCATGAATTTTATATGTGTAAAAAATTAAAAATAAAAAACGGTTTTTTTAAAAAAGAATTATGCACGCACGAGAATGCGCTTAAAAGAAATAAATCGAAAAGATAGAATAATAAAAGAAGAAAAAGAAAGAAGGGATGAAGAGATAGTGGTTGGGTTGCTGTTGCACGAAGCTGTGCAATCTGACGTTCGACACATCATTGCCATTGCGGCATGAGTAGTCATAGCAGACTCCTTAAAAAAGAGAAAATGTGATTACAACAATGTGTAGTATAATCACATTTTCTGAAAATAATCAAGATAATATGTGCTGCAGCTAAAATTTTTATTACGCGTCAAAAAGCGGTGCCTGCGCATCTTTAAGAAGTTGGTAGACTGCCTTTGCGTAAGCGACAGATTCTGGATCCTGTTGTGGATCACGCCACACAGCCTCTGCCTCTGCTATACCGTAAGCGATTAGCTGTTGGATGAGCTCAAAATCGTGATCATCTTCAGATTGGATTGCCGCAGAAAGTTTTGGATCATGCGAATACACGGGTTCTTCTTGAGTTGCTTCATCGTAAAGTTTTTTTGCTCGTTGCAGATCATCTCTTTTCTTGATGTGTGCCAAGATGGTGGCAGATGATATCAGTTGTTGCTGAGCCTTCTGCACATTTGCATCGATGAGATCATGGGGTGTGTTGCCATCGCCGTCACAAAGACTTAAATCTTCGGTCATGGCAACAATTTCTGCAGTAAGATCGTGGTCGGAGCATTTTTTTAATGCCCAGTGGATGGGCAGATCTCCCTGTTTGTCGCATGTTTCAAGATCTGGGTATCGTCGAGCAAGAAGCTTTCTGATATTGCGACCATTCCATTTTTTGGGTGACGTTGCCATGCCGCGTGATCCGACAGGAATGATGCTTCGAGTTGCTTGGCGTAGCATACCAAGAGCTCGCCGCATTGCAGCACCATCGCTGAAATAACACAATGATATTCCCAGGACAAGCAACAGTTTTTTCATGATTTTTTCTCCCCTATGATTACGGTAATTACCATAACCATAGGGGAATTTGTTAAATAATCAACCGGAAAAGTTGCGTTTTTACGTAATCGAAATCAGTCCATTTGCCGTAACGCTTTGCCCATCAGGGTTGGTGACGGTAACATTTTTTGCTCCGGTTGTTGCGCCGACGGTTGAAATATTGATCTTGAAGCTTGTTCGTGTGATCGCGGTAACACTATTGACCGTGACGCCTCCCGTGATACTTACCGTCAATCTGCATCCAAAGCTGGCACCAGGATCAAAAAATCCAGAGCCGCTCGATGATATACCAGATATCGTAATATTAACCGATGGGTTGCCATGCGCAATGATTGATGGCAGCGCAGTGCTTGGTGTTGCTGGTGGTGGTGCAAGAAGTTTGCAAATCTGAACGCCCCAAATATTTGTTGATGGACAAAACTCTTGAATGGTCCACATGGTCATATCATCACATGGATCGACGCTGGTGTATGAAAAATCACCCCAGCGTCTGCCGCCTTGCGCATCGCCGGGATCTCCTGATGGATTGTAAGCGGTGGAACTTGAGGTGAACAGTGTTGCGTTGCGTTGTGTGCCGAGCGTATCATTGGCCAAGCGGCCGGATGCCGCTGCGTTGATGTTTTCGCTACTGCCTGCAGTGCTGCAACCAAGAGCCATGTGTTCCTGTCCTGAAGTCATTACCGAAGGCATCCAGTAGTATCGTTGTGCAGAGTCATTATTTGCTGACGAGGCATACAACGTTCCCACTTGTCGCAGCGATGGTTGCGAAGTGCTGAGATTGATCTGATACCAGCGACAGGCGTTTCTGGTAAGAGTAACATTGCTTGAACTAAGGCCGGTATTATTCACGCCGCTGTTGTGAGCCGTCCATAAAAAACCTTTTCTGATGTGCGCCATAAAAAGCCGATCATCAAGTGAATCCAAAAGTCCTGCGCGTCCATTGGTGTTGCCCAAATGTGGGACCAGCAATGGGAGTTGTGTGGTTGGGATAGTCAGCGGGATGTTTGCTGAAATAGTGGGCGTGCCGCCTGGGTTGGAAACGCGACGCAAAATCAGCCTGCCAAAAAATGCATTATCAACGGCAACAAAATAACCAGCCGTTGCACCCGGATCGAAGTTATCAACCCCTTGTGGGACGTAGGGACCGACGCCAGTGTTAATATTGATCAAGTTACTGAATGTTGCGACTACAATTGGCCCTGAGCCCAGGATCGAACTCTTTCGTACCACATACCCCTTGCTGGAGCCAAGATCGTTACCATGATTGATAAAAATCTGACCGCCGATGTACAGCGCATTGACGTCAATGCCCAGGGTTGGATAGTCCAAAAAAGTATTGGTGCCGGCGTTAAAAAAGAAGAATCTCCATACCGTTGATGGTGTGATGGTGCCGCTATCGCTGACGGCGATCATCAGGCGATTGTTATTGAAATTATTGGGTACGTTGATCATGATAATGAACCAGCGGCCCGAAAAGCGATCGTAACGTATGCGTGGATCGCTGGTAAATCCGCCATCGCGCACCGAGCTAAAAAAGACATCAGTATCAGCGTTGATAGCGCCGTCTGCAAGCCCGGTTGTTTTATTGAATGATCGGATGATGCCATTGATAGCAACAATAAATTGTGTTGGCCCAACTGCACCCATCGAATCTGGTGGAAATAGTGGGTCTTCGCTCAACGTTGCACCAGTAAACGATGTAGAAATTGCTTGAGGACTTCTGAGCTCTTGTTCGGTTTGCTCGAGTGCGCCATCGAATGTTCGGTGAAGGGGAAAGCGGGCAATTCTTGGTGCCTGTGGAAATTGGGCTAAAAATTGCCGTGGATTGATTTCTCGCATGCGGTGCAGTGGTCGTAATCGCTGTGGTGCACGTGGTGACCGTGGTTGAGCTTCACGTGCCATGATCTGGGCCGTCGTTTCACTGATGCCGGCATCTCCTACATGCATCTCGCCAGCAATTTCTTGCTCAAATGCAAAAACGGGCGCGCTCATAAAAAGCACGCCCGTCATTAACAGATTTAACGTGATAATTTTCTTTGGGTTACATCGCATCACTTGACTCTCCTTTTTGTATGAAAAATTTATCCAAGCGCTTCCAGATAACTATCCAAACTTTTTTCTACTGTCTGAGCAACCAGGGTGAAAAAGTCATCGAAACTGTTTTTGGTGCGTGCCGTTTCGATTGCTTCGATGTATTGCTTACGATCTTCTTTTTGAATGATAGCTAGAGGGTAACCGTTTTGCAGAAGCACAAGGTTCATCAGCAAGCGTGCAGTGCGTCCGTTGCCATCGACAAAAGGGTGAATGTTAACCAACTTGAAATGAGCGACTGTTGCAATTTTGATGGGGTGATCATGTGCAGCATGGAGCCATTGCATGAACTCGGTCATAAGTTCTGGTACTTTGGCAGCATTGGGAAATATTGCTTGCGCGATATCGTCAGTTGTGAGCGTCGACGTTTTCTTTTGTGCGAGTTTTTTGATAGAAGATATGGCGTTTGCATCATCGATTATATCACAATGCTCTTGAAGCTGCTTCCCCTCGACAGTCAAACCCTTTTCGAGTGCCAGCGCAGTTTCAGCGTGCGAGAGTGTATTTCCCTCAATTGCGTTCGATGCGTACGTGAATGCAACACGAAACCATTCGTCCAAGTTTTTGACCAGCTCAGGCGGCAATGGCCGTTGGGCATCAAGTTGCTTCTTTTTTTCATCAATGCGAGCGAGTATTGCGTCCATTATTTCGACCAGATAAAAGGGTTTGGTAACCTTGACCGAAATCAAGGTTACCAGTATTGGTTAGACAAAATCAAGATGCTTTTTCATAGCAACATAAGCGTAAGTCCAAATCAGAACGATAAATGCGCACAGTGCGGCGCAACATCCCCACCACGACAAGTAGCCGGCTTGGCCAAGCATGGCGGCACGGGTGCCTTCCATGACGTAGGTCACCGGGTTGAATAGGCTGATGTAAGCCAGGGTTGGAATTGTTTTGTGCAAAATAAACCAGGAGTACTGAAACCCGCCCAAGAACCACAGTGGAAACAAGAAGCGTGACCACACGCTACCAATGCGTGCCATCTGTTTGGTGTACGCTGTTACGGCAAGCGATAAAATGGCAAAAAACAGGTTTGAAAGAGCCAAGATAATAACCAGCTTGAGTGGTGATATCAGCGTCAGGTCCATAGAGTTCCAAAACAGCAGTTTGCCCAGTGGAACCATGACAAGGCTCAATAACGTTCCCATGATTGCAAATGAGCAGACCATGCTCAAAAGAATCGTTGCTGCCGACGTTGGCAAGGTGAGGTAGTACAAAATGTTGCGATCGCCTTCAATGTCCATGATCATGTTTGCGGTGTTGCCAAAGATCTCAAAAAGACCGGCTGTTGCAACGGCGCCTCCAAGTTGGAACGGACCAAAGTCGGCCTTCATGCCAAAGGCTTGAAAAATGTAACCGGTGACCAGCAGGGTGCAAAATGCCCAGATGTACAGGTCGATACTGCGTCGCATGAACTGCTTAAGTGCAATCGAAAGTTTGGTGCAGAGCACTTTGAAAAAAATGTCTGCGGATGGAAATAACGATGTAAACATAGTCTTCTTTCGTGGTTTTACTGAGCGCCTTCTTGCATCAGTGCAATAAAGACGTCTTCCAGGTTTTTCATTTTAAAGTCAGATTTCAATTTATCAGGTGTATCAACAAGCTTGACCAGACCCTGATCCAACACGCACACGCGGTCAGAAAGCTGTTCAGCTTCGTCCAAGTAGTGCGTGGTCAAAATCACGGTCACACCGGTCTTTTTAAGATCTTTGATCTTATCCCACAGCTGACGACGAATGTGTGGATCCAATCCCACCGTTGGTTCGTCTAAAATGACCAATTTTGGGTTGTGCATCAGGCTGCGTGCAATCATAAACCGTTGCTTGTATCCGCCGGACAAAACATATGCCTTTTGCGACAGATACTGCTCCAAGTCAAACTGTTTGACCAGCGCATCCAATCGCTGCTGAACCACATCAGCAGGCAGGCCATAATAGCTGCCCGATAACCGCAAGTTTTGTTCCAGCGTTAGGTTCAGATCAAGGTTTGGACGTTGTGGGCAAAGGCCGATGTTGGCGCGATACGACGCAACGTTTTTATAAATTGATGTACCTTCAAATTCAATGTCACCTTCGCTGGCAGGGTGCAGTGTTGCAATGATTGATGACAAGGTGGTTTTGCCAGCGCCGTTGACGCCCAGCAGACCAAAGATCTCACCTTTATAAATATCAAGCGATACGCCTTTAAGCGCCTGCTTTTTTCCATAACTCTTTTTAACATTTTTTATCGACAGCAAAATTTCAGGCATGCGAATCCTTCCAATGCATAAGCAGCAAAAAACGGCACAAAAGTGCTCTAAAGTGCTTACAAAGTACAAAAAATAATAAATGGACAACAAGAAGGCTTACGGTGAATGATATCAATCATTCAAGCGAGTAAGCGAAGCTAGTGAACGATAATGGCTATTACCATGATAGGGTCTCCTAGTGACAATTTAAGAATTGGAGACAAATAACGACAACACGTTATTGAAATTACAATGCTTAAAACTAATTCTACCATGATATTATGGGCTTGTAAAAAAGAATTAAAAAAATCTCAAGAAGTGGCTTTTTGAGGCCTGATCTTAACTTTTTTGAACTTTTTATCAAAGATTTCTGTGAGCTTTTTGGTGTAATCAATAAAAGTTTCATGGTGAGCAAGCTTCTTTAAAAGCGTGCTGGTTTGCTTGAGCTGTTGGGGGGTGAGACTGAAAAAGCGCAGGTGAACGGTGCCTGCAACGGTGCAGGTTAGGCTTGGCCTGCGGCCAAAATAATGGTTCAGGTGCTCGTGCCATTTTTGAATGATATGTGATGGAATGTCAAATTTGTATTCAGCCGGATCAATATGATAAAAATAGTTCTGTATTTTTTTGCGATCGAGCTGGTTGCAAAAGATTTCGTCTTCAAGAATTTTAAGAAAGCCCACACGCATGTTGGGTTGTATGATTTCTGGTAGTTTTGCCAGGACCCCACTCTTTTTAACAAACCCTTCGCGTGTTTCATCGACATATGAATGGAACTGCTTGCCGGCAGCAAAAGCGTCGTGATAGTACGCAATCTTTTTAAGTGAGACGCCGTATTTATGCGTTTTGGCACGTTCTATCTTGGCCATGTAACGAATATCAGGAAACAGTGTGCCGATAATAAAGTTGCGTTTATACGTATCATCGTACGCGTTGCCGCAGTGCGCCAGCCAGCGTTCTGCAAGGTAGGCGTGCGTCATGTGCGATGCTGCTGATGCGGAGGAGAAGAGGATGGTGATGGCAAGAAGATAACGGGCAAGCATGGTTAGCACCCCTAACTCAAAAACGCCTCAATCAACATACGCTTGGTGAGTGTTGCATCAAGCCCGCGGCTTTGTAAATAAAACATGTGATCTTTATTAAGTTGGCTGACAGCTGCACCGTGTTTGCATTTGACGTCGTTGGCCTCAATTTCCAGCTGTGGAATTGAGACGGCGCGTGCTTTTTTGCTCAGCAGGATATTTTTATTGGCCTGTTCTGCGTTGGTGTGCTGGGCGTCTTTTTGAATGGTGATCATGCTGTTGCAGATCAGTTTGGAAGCGTCATCAAGCACCCCTTTAACCAACAGATTGCTGGTGGTCTCTTCAACCTGATGATCTTGCAGTGTGTTGAATTTAAAAATATTGTTGCCAGAGCCAAAACAAGAACACACAACATATGCCTGCGCATGCTTGCCGGCCAGCTTCAGACTTATAGATTTTTCGATGGTTGTTGCCGATGTTGATGATACGGCCTGCTCTGCTGGCACCACTCTCATGCGGTAGTGCAGTGTGCTGTTTTCAAGCACCACAAACGTGAGTGTGTGTTTGATCAGTGATGTTGTGCCCAGCTCATGGAAAGCGATCAAGTCGTCTTCCAGTGTTACGGCAGTGTTGGGTGCAATGGTGATGGTGGCTGCAACGTGAGCAGGCAAAACGGCGTTATCACTTTGTGTATTCAGTAGTGTTTTGAGCGATTGTGATTCTGTGAGAGTGTGTGCAA
>JAHFBR010000030.1 GCA_023249955.1 bacterium | reverse complement strand
GATACGCTGATTGGCGGCGCACAAGAGCGCTTGTTCATGTTGCACTACAACTTCCCTCCATTTGCAACCGGTGAAGTCAAACCAATTCGTGGTGCTGGTCGTCGCGAAATTGGTCACGGTTACTTGGCTGAAAGTGCATTTATCAACGTTTTACCAACACAAGAGAAGTTTCCATACGTTATTCGTTCAGTGGTTGACGTTCTTGAATCAAATGGCTCGTCATCAATGGCTACCGTCTGCGCCACAACTATGGCGTTGATGGATGCTGGCGTACCTATCAAAGATATGGTCAGCGGCATTGCAATGGGCTTGATGCGCGATTCAAAAGGTAATCTTCACGTTTTGACCGACATCTTGGGCATGGAAGACGCGTTTGGTCTTATGGACTTTAAAGTTGCAGGTACCGACAAAGGTATCTTGTCATTCCAGCTTGATATTAAAGATAAAGTTGGCTTGCCACGAGAGCTGTTTATTCACGCTCTTGAAGAGGCTCGCAAAGCTCGTCTCTTTATCTTGGGTGAAATGCGCAAGACGCTTACCGCTCCTCGCCCTCAACTTTCTGAACATGCACCACGCGTATTTGTGATCAAAGTTCCAACCGATAAGATTGGTCTTATCATTGGCCCTTCTGGCAAAAACATCAGAGAGATTATCTCCAAGACCGGTACGCAAATTGACATCGAAGATGACGGCTCTGTTAAGATTTACGCCAAGAATAACGAGTCTGCAGCAGAGGCTGAAAGTTGGATCAAAACACTTTCAGGCGATATTGAAATTGGCTCTGTGTTCAACGGAACCATCAAGCGCGTAGCTGACTTTGGTCTTATTGTTGAGTTGGTTGTCGGCAAAGAAGGAATGGTTCACATTTCAACCATTGCTCGCAACAAACAAAACGAATTGGATCGTATTTGTAGGGTTGGAGACAAGCTTACAGTCAAAGTTGTAGCGCTTGACAGAGAAACCGGCAGAATTCGCTTGGTAGCTCCAGAATTAGAAAAAGCCTAGATCATGACCGCGGTGCGCAACGATGGTCGCCGCCAGGACCAAATCAGGCCTATCTTAATTCAGTACGATGTTTATGGCTACGCCGATGCATCGGTGCTGTTTGAGCAAGGCAACACCAAGGTTCTGGTTGGCATTACCCTGCAGCAGACAGTTCCGCCCTTTTTAAAAGGACAAAAAACTGGCTGGCTTTCAGCTGAATACGCCATGTTGCCTCATGCAACACAGCAGCGCACCACGCGTGAATCTACTCAAAATAATCGTAACGCTCGAAGCGTAGAAATCTCACGACTGATTGGCCGCTGCTTGCGGCCAACGGTCGATCTTGTGGCCCTTGGCGAACGCAGCATCATGATTGATTGCGACGTTTTGCAGGCTGATGGCGGCACACGCGTTGCCTGCATCTCTGCAGCTAGCGCAGCCCTTAGGCTTGCAGTCACCCGTTGGGTAAGCATGGGCGTTCTTGATAAAAATATTTTCAAAGAATCTATTGCTGCTCTTTCGATCGGTATTGTAAACCAACAGGCCCTTGTTGATCTTGATTATTCAGAAGACTCACAAGCTGATGCAGATTTTAATGTCGTACTCACTGAAAATGGCAAACTCATTGAAATTCAAGGCACCAGCGAAAAAAATGCCATCAGTTGGGATCTTTTTGACCAAATAAAGAAACATGCGCAAGATGGCATCGCTGCTGTTTTGAAAGCAATCCAAAACACCCCTATGCCTACCGTTATTCCATCCAATGTTTCACCTACACGTTCTTCGTTTCAGCGTCCAGCTCTTTTTAGCCTGGCAAATCGCCTACAAAAGTAGGGATTCATGGTTCGATACATCCACCTACGCCGGTGGCTACGGCGGACACTCACTACGAACGGTTTCTTATTCTGCATACTCTTTCTTCTTGCAGCCTCAGGCTGTGTAAAGAAAAAACTCGTTTCAGATCTTATTGTTAAAAACACCAGAATCCCGTTGTTTATCGAAATTCCGCGCAACACGCATACGTTTGACAATCTCTCGCCACTTGCATACGAAGCACTACACAAACACTTTACACGTGTTGGCTATAATCTTGTTGATCGACCAGAATGCGGCCACACATTACGCGTTATCATCAAGCGCCTTGAGCCGCAATGCAAACTCGTATCTCCAAATATCATTCTTTTGCACTACTCGGCAAGATTGGAATTGGACTGCATGTTACTGGATTTTAATCACACTATGGTCGCACGCAAGACGTTTTTCTTCTCATCCTTGATTTCTAAGCCAAGAAATCCTATCATCAACAGTGATTTTATAGACTTTGAATACAGGCGTCTTTTTGAGCGATCCATTCCCAAGATTGAGCATTTCTTCAGGCCTCATCTGATCGACGCTTTTAAATGATAGATGCATCATGGATTTTTTAGCATTTTTGCAAGCAGCACAGTCTCCCGAATTTTGGCAACAACGCCGTAATTTCTGTTTTACCGGTTCTACTTACCCGCTTGCATGGTTTTCTATGTTTTTTAAGGTACTTGAAACCAAACAGCTGTTGCCAGCACCCTTCCAAAGAATTTTTATCGAAAACACTGAAAAGAAAACACTCTACGCAACACTCAATCAATCAATTTTGGGCACGTACTCGTTTTTTTTGCTGGGCGACGTTACTGACGAAAAAGAGACCAAAAGCTCTTTGGAATTTGTTAGCTTTGTGCTGACCTACAAAGGACCCAATTACATCACTTATTTTGTTAATAATACATCCAAAGTTTCTCTGCCACGCGGCATGGATGCAGTCGTTATCCCACAAGAATTGTCTGCAGAGCAGTGTAAAGCGGTTATAGCCTTTTTTGAGAGCACGCTCGATGCAAAAAAAACTGCCTGGTTCAAAAAAACATTAACCACTAGCACAGTACTGTCGCTGGACACCTGCTGCATGCTCATCCAGTACCTAGAGCTTATTGGTCCAAAGTATTTTGACGAATATACACATTTTCTTGAAACACTCATTGGCGCTTCGCCATCTTTATCTCTGTTATCGGAATACTTTTTTGCCAAAAACGCCGTCGCCTTTTTTTCGGTCTGGAGCAAGATAGGCAAAGAGTATCCCGACGTTTTTTGGATAACGTTTTGGTCTGAGCAGTTATGGAAGGCTCACCATGTCATCCATTTTTTAAAGCAAAAAGATTTTGTGGTGGCTAAGCGTACGAGTTTCAGACTTCCGTATTCGTTCATCAATCGAGACTGGCAAAAAAGCAACCCTATTGAATTGGTCAATGCTTACGCATTTTTATATCGCATGGATTACGGACTCAAAACTGGCTCAACGTTTTGTGGCCTTGACCTGCTGTACATGAACTATTTTAGTGGCACTTTTGCCGCTCAAGGGACGCAGGCGCCATGACACTGTATGACATTCTTGACCGAGAAATCAAGCGTATGATCGCCGGCATTGGACGACACGGCAAGGGCAACATTCACCCCCTGGTCATGCATGAGATTGAGCGCTTCATTATTCATACCGTGCTGCACGAAACCAATTTCAATTTTCTTGTTGCAGCAAAAATTCTGGGTATCGGCAGAAGCACCCTGTATCGGAAAATCAAAGTCCTCAATATCAGCATACCATCGGATGTTGAAGCAGAGTGAGATCTGTGATATGCTCTGCAACTCATGTTAATTGATTATTTTTTGCTCACTCCTGAAAGAAGTTTATGATTAAACAAATACTTGTTCTTGCCTGCGCCATCTCTTTCTTGCCCTCAGTGCATGGCGCCACTGCATCACCAACAATTCAAGTGGTTCGCATTGGATGTGCTACATTCAAGGAAAAACTCCAGAAAACAGTAGTCAAACTCGCAAGTCTTAAGAATCCAGAAGAAAAAGCTGTGATTTTTGATATCGATGGTACAGCAATTGCTTTAATGAAAGATTATGAAATAGATCATGCACGACCAGCAATTTTCGAACTTCTTGAGGCCTACAATATACTCCTTAAAGAGGGTTTCAAGGTTTTTTTTATCACCGCCCGCACAGGCGATCGAAAAATTGAAGTCGAAACTTCTAGGGGAAAGAAACGTACGGTTACCATACACCAGCTCACTGAGCGTGCCCTTAAAGTCGCCGGCTATGAAACATATGAAGAACTTTTTTGCATGCCAGAACGTGCGTATTTAGCAGGTTATAAAGAAGGCTCTGACAATTCACGATGGGAAGATACGATACGCTTTGAAAATATCGCACTCTGGAAAGCATTAAAACGTGCCACTATCGCATCAGAATACAAAATTGTTGCAATCTTTGATGACCAGGCCGAGAATCTCGAGGGAGAAGACACCGGCACTCCCGTTTTGGTACCCTCAATAATTTTTTCCATGAACAAGATCGAAGAGATTAGCCATCCAGGCAAACAAGGAGAACGCCGTGCCCCAAAAAACCGACCAAAAAACGTCGATCCAGCAACTTAAAGATAAAATCGAACAGTTCGTCAGCGAGCGCGATTGGCAACAGTTCCACACCGCTAAAAATTTGAGCATGGACATTGCTGCTGAAGCCGCCGAGCTTATGGAGTTCTTTTTGTGGCTTGATGGCGAAGCATCCAATAAAGAGATGAACAGCAACAGAGACGAAATCGAACAAGAAGTAGCCGACATTTTTTTCGGTATTTTGGCTTTATGTAATCGCTTTAATATTGACCTTTCATCGGTACTTGAGCGTAAGATAGAAATCACTGGACAACGATACCCTGTGGAAAAAGCAAAAGGCCGGCATACCAAATATACCAAGCTATAGTAACCGTTTTTTGTGGGGAGTAGCATGAAGAAGTCCGTTTTGTATACACTCGCTGTATGCTTTGGGTTTATCATTTTTGGCGCAACCGTACAAACATTAACATTTCGCAGGAAAACTATGTCTACGTTTAAACCGCTTTTGCCTGCCCCGGCACACATCGAGACATTCAAAGAGATCGCCGTTTTGTACAATCAGGATTTGCCGGCACTTTACAATGCGCTCACACCACAAGAGCGTATTTTTATTTACTATATCTTTCGCGCAAGCCTTCCGGGCAACACCATCGCAGCCGACCAAATTCACCGCGATGCGCTTGCCATCAAAGAAATTTTTGAAGCGATTGTCGACCAAGCCCCCGCTTTAAAAAAATTGCATGACGAGGGCAACACCCTGGTTAAACCCATCAAGCTTGGGCGCTTTTTGCAAGAAGCTCGTACTTATTTAGTATATTTGTGGAGCAATCACAGCCACTACTTCGCACGTGAAAGCGCTAACGAAAAACGCACACCAGCACGCCTGGGACTCTCAACGTTGACCAAAGAAAATTTGATAAATATTTGCACAGCGCTTGAAAAACCTGAGCTTGTTAAAAAAATTGAAGCGGTAGAAAAGTCACTTTTCGACCACACGTTTGAGCCAACGGTAACCATTCCCAATAGCATTGAACAAAGTGCTCTTAATGCTTACTCGCCAGATTTTACTGAACAAGATTACTTGATGCTCAGCCCCGATGAACGCGATATGATCAACGCGTATTTTTATGTTGAATATGACGGTGACAAGCGCATACCCAAGGTCATGCCGTATTCAAAAAATGGTAAATATAGCTCTGAGCTTACCATTGCCACCCACTGGCTGCAAAAGGCGCATGAGCATACTCAAAAATTTCCCAAACAGTTCGATGCTCATTTGATTAAAAGCCTGGAATATCTCATTCAGTTTTTAGAAACCGGTGACGAAGAGTTTTTTAAGCAACATTCTATCGAGTGGCTCAAAAGCTCGAGCCGCATTGATTATAATTTTGGTTTTATTGAAACATATCAGGATCCAAAAGCAAAACGCGGCGCCTTTCAAGCCGAAGCAACCATCAAATCATTTGATTTGGTCAAACTTAATCGCGTTTTGCCCAAGATCGAACAGATGTTGCCCTTCCCCGCTGGGCTTAAGCGACAAATCACCACCAACTCCCCCACGGCCATGCCCAACGCCTCGATGAATACAAAGATTTTTGGCACTGGCGCACTTGGCCCCATGCTCATCACCGCCGCCTACTGCCTGCCCAATTATGAAGAGATCCGTTCAACGCATGGTTCCAAACAAATTATTTATCCTGGGGTTAAGGGCTTGGATGCGCTGATTAATCCAAGCTTGAGTCACAAACTTTTTTATCTTCCCACCGATGCTGACCAGCTGGAGGAAATCGACCCCGAATATAATTTCTTTAATGATCTGTGGGATCTGCACTGCATTTTACATGAAACGTTGGGCCATGGCAGCGGACAACTTGCTAATCACACGTTCAAACAAGGCGACCCACTCTCCATTTGTGGCAAACAATATGCAGTGGGTGATACCATTGCCGTCACGCACGAAAACTTACCTGAACTCTTACTTGGACACGACGCCACCATTGAGGAGCTGCGCGCTGAGATTATCGCTCTGTACGTGAGCATTAAACATCTTGATGATATCATTAAGGCCGGCTTTTTGACGCACTGGAGCCAAAGAATTGGCAAGGCCGAGCTTGCGCGCTGGCTCTTGCTGCACATGGCAAATACCGGCTTGTTACGCATCATCCAACAGAATGACGATGCCACCGAAATGGCTGGCGATCACGCACGCGCCAACTGCACCATCATGAATTATTTGATTGCAAAAAATGGGCTGTCGCTCAGACAAGAGCAGATTGAAATTGATGGTACACAGCAGACTATTCTCGCGCTTGAGATGCTTGATATGGAAACATCGCTTGATGCCGTCACCAAGTTGATGCAGGATGTTCAACGCATCAAGTCAACGGGCGATGGCCGTGCAGCACAAAAACTTATCGATACGTACGGCAAGCCGTTGAATCGAGAGCACTTAAAATTGCTGAAGCATAATGAAAAGCTGATTACGGGCGACCTGAAGGCACGTGTTTATATCTATCCACTCTTCACACCGGTCACCGACGAGAATGGCACAATTATCGATATTAATGCCGAGTGGCCCAAGAATATCTTTGACCAGCATAAAAAATATGCTGCGCTCGAGGTCTCGATAACATAAAACCCTAGAAACCCCCACTTGACCTTTTCTCAGGACTTGTTATTATTATTTACAGACTGAAATTAAATTCTGTTTAAAATTGGGGTTTTTATGATTTTTCACAAGAAATTAACGCTTTTATTGCTTACCCTCTCACTTTTTGGAGTTTCGATTTTTGCCATGCAGAAATCTGAAAGCCCAAAAAGATCTGCTACAAAGAAACGGCTTCTAAAATGTGATACAAAAAAAGCAAAAAAATCTGGCGCTCTTGAAGAGGACAAGCGTGAGGCAACCCCTCCGCTTCCAGGGCCTGATCCAACCCCTATCGAGCCACTTGAAGACATTAATCCTGAAGATATGCCAAACTGGGAATTCAGCCAGCTTGACGACATCGTCATCATGAAAATTATGGGTAAAGATACACTCAAGTGCATGACAGTCGTTGGGTTTGTGCAATTTGATATCCGCAATGGTGAGATTCTGCTTCTTTCAGTCAACAAGCGATTCCGTCGCCGAGGCTATGGAAAACTTCTTGTACGTGTTGCTTGTAACATGCTTAAAGCCAACGAGTTCAAAAAAGTTGTTTTACGTGTCAAGTCCGGCCGGACAAATATTGCAGCTGTAGCTCTTTACACAAAAGAAGGCTTTCGCTTTTTCGGCGACCCCGCTGAAAATATGATGGAAAAAGATCTGACCCAATAACCATTTAGATTTTTAGACCACACAAGCGCTTGTACTTTTCAAAAAGCTTTTTCGAATTGGTGATCACGCGCTCAGGCGTTATTTCATTACGATCGCCCAAAACTACCGTATCCGGTGATACAAGGGCTTTGTATTTCTGTTTAAGATTTTCTGGCAGATACTGCTGCACCCATTCGCGGCCCTGCAGCGCAAATTCACGGTATTGTTCATAATTTTCATACACCGTGCGCAACGCTTTTTTAACATCACTGATAGAACAGTTATAATCAAACCCAACGCTCTGGTTTGATAAAACCCAGGTCGACGATTCGATAATGTTGGCAGGAACAGAATACACGCAACCAGAATTACAGATGGTGGTTTGGGCAGTGTTATTGGAAACAATGCACGGCACACCGGCAGCAAGGGCCTCACGTGGGATAATCGAAAACCCTTCTCCCTTTGAAACCGTTACATAGCAGTGCAGCGAAGCAATAAAATCCTCGTACTCTTCGCGCGTCAATGATTTTTGCTCAAGCGTAATATTTTTAGCCTTGGTACTCTTGCAATCTTCAACAATCTTCCAGAAATCTGCAGGGTATCGACTGTGTATTTTAAGCACTACGCGATCATCATTGCCAAACTCTTCAGCAAATGCTTGAATCAATAGTTTATGATTTTTGTGGGGCCAACAGCCACCAGAAAACCCAAAGAAAAACGGCTTTCCTGGTGCTTTCTTGATAGGCCGCGACAGCAACGAATGGAGCCCCAGGGCCATAGGCAGTACAAAAATAGGAATTTCGATGCCAACATTTTTGAACGTTTCGATCAACCATTCATCAGGAACAAGCAGCGCATCAAAGTGTTTGTTGAGTTTTGTTACCCATCGCTCAACAATGGAGCCTCGTTTTTTTACCAAGGTTCTTTCAGTAACGCAATACGCAAATTTGACGGCACTGTTATTGGGAAGAACATTGTATCTTTGCCACCCATCCCACAACACACTGTCACCGTAGATGGTGATACCTTTGAGTGATGTTTTTTGCTTAATAAACTCACTTATGGCTTTTTGATCATGCAGCTTAAACCCATTATCAAGCACCTTTTCAAAGTAAGAGGGAAAGCCTTGCGGTGAGCCTTTATAGGTCTTGAAAAGTTTGATATTAACATCGGGGTGAAGACACTCGATAAAGCTGGTTGTGTGGCGCGAAAAGCTGTTGGCAGTATTCACATGCCCAATCACATTAACTTCACATGAAGCATAAGATTTTTGGGCCAGAAAAAAACCAAGAACAGCCAGGCAAAAATATAGATGCTGTCTCTTTGGTACCCCGGCTCGAATCCTTCGAGACAGTGCTGCGCACTTCCTCAGGACGAGCGGGTCCCTGCTTGCGCTCGTGGTTAGGAGCGAGCCTGCAAGGCAAGCGTCTCTAACCATTCGAGCACAAACCAGAGGCTTCAAAAAAAGCTTCAACATAATCGCTTCCCTCTCGTTGTCACATTTTTGGGGAAACGCACGCACCTCTGCATCACAGGTCTATGCGCTCGTTCGCACACCCAGACCAAACAGGCACCGGTGTGCAATCCACCAAGATTGCTCAACTTGTCATCAAGCGTTGCAACAATATCAAAATCTTTTGCCAAAAGTCCACGCGCATGCTCTTTCCACTCAGCACATGATTTTTTCCAATCTTTTGGCCGCAGGTACAGCGCTTCAAAAGCTTGAAATCCATTGGTATTGAGATGATATAACGTTTTATCGCGAGAACCGGGCAATTCTTTGCGCCATGTCACAAAGGCGATCTTATAGCCCTGAGCAAGAAGATGTTTGTAGAGCCGCATGATGGGGGGAAGGGCAACAAAGTCACAGTGTGACCATAGGGTTGTGTGATCTTGGTTTGTGCGGACCAACACCGTTTCATCGATATCAAATATCACCATCTTTTGTTTGGCCAGCGCAGCCGTGGATGCACTTTCTTTGGGCTGATTGCTAAAATATGCAATAACCAGATCCACAAGCGCATCCAAATCTTTGCTTGCTACGCAATGATGGCGATCATCGACAAGCTGTTGGTGATCCCTACGTTCACACGCGTGATCAATCATGAAAAGATTTTTTTTGTGTTCGACAGAAGCTTGCAAGGGCCACGCAAAGCACAGCGCGCTGACGGTTGCCAGAGCCCATGTTAGCTGAGTGGTAACAGATCTCATATCTGCATCTCCTCACACAACTTCCGCTCTGAATACTAAGACGACACTATC
>JAHFBR010000029.1 GCA_023249955.1 bacterium | reverse complement strand
CTTGTGATAAAAATCGAGCCCGACTTCGCCCACGGCAACAATCCTGTTCTGTTCTTTGTCCTGCACCATGCGGTCGAACTGCTTGATGATATCTTTAAACGCGTCACCAATGGCGTCATCTATCGTGTCACACGGGTGAATGCCCACGGTGGCGTACACGCCTTCAATGCGTTTTGCGATTTCTATTGAGTTGATACTTTCGTTAACACTGGTACCAACATTGATGATTTTTTCGACGCCAGATTGCCGCGCCTGTTTGACGACCTGTTCAATGATATGATAATCAGACTCAAGCAAAATGGCCTCTGGTTGCTTATTTACCACAATATTTAGATGACAATGAGTATCAACAAACATGGCGTTTTCCTTGTGCTTTACGGCATCATTGAGATCGACGATGTCAACATAAAACCATAAGTGTACCACCAACCTGTGGATTCAACAAATAAATATTACACGCTTCACGCATTACACTCAGAAAAGAAAATCACATTGCATGCGAATTCTACGTAACATTTTTTATTTATCAAAAATAACAATACAAAACTTGCATTTTTTTGCTTTTCAGTTCGTCGTTTTTCTTGACAAACGAATAAACACAATCTAAATTTCACATTGAAACTGTACGGGAATACAGGTGTTAACTTTTGTGGGAGACGTATATGAATAAAAGTGAATTAATCGCTGCGCTCAGCGAAGAGACAAACTTCAGCAAAAAGGATATTGCTAAGGTGTTGTCTTCCTTCACACGCATCGTTGAGAGAACACTCAAAAAAGGTGGGAAAGTTTCTTTAACCGGCTTTGGAACGTATTGGCTTTCCAAACGTCCTGCTCGCGTTGGTATCAATCCATCAACAAAGCAACGTATTCATTTACCAGCAATTTGCGTACCTCGTTTTAAACCAGGTAAGCACTTGAAAGAACAGCTTCGCTCAGCATGACACCTTTTTTCTATTCCAATCGCATACATTATTTAGCTACTCGTGTTTTTGAAGCTATGGGGCCGGTAGTCTTATCGGCCTTCTCTATTTTAATAACTTTCTGTTTGTTACAACCAGTAGCCTTGTGGCTTGACCCAACCTTTTCTCTTTTGGCAAGCCGCAGCACCGGCAAAATTGCGTTTACTATTCTTGTTTTGTTGCACATCATGCTCCTGCTGACCACCACACCACGACGCTTTGTGCAGGGCTTTTTTCAAACCAATGTACACTTCTTGACAACATTGTCATGGCTTAAACCTTTTTTTGGGTGCTTCGCACTCTTTTTTGTGTTGCATGCCTTGTTGCTGGGCGGCTTGATCCCGCTTGGGATTGCAACATTACACCCCGAAGCATGTGCTTTAATTCCTAGCAAGGCATTCAGCCTTTTGATGGGCTTTGTTGCAACATTCTTTTTGGCATGGACCGAGGAGATGATTTTTCGCGGTACGCTCTTTCCATTTTTACGCCTGCGCCTTTCACCACTGGTAAGCATGTTTGCAACATCGGTAATTTTTTCGCTCGCACACGATCTGACTAATCCCCTCACGTTGGTAACCACACAATGGCAACTGGGACTGGGGCTCTTTTTATTGGGGTTCTTTTTAAATCTTTTACTGTATCTGAGCAAGACACTGTACATTGGCATGGGCGCACACGCCGGCCTTGTTTTTGTCAAAGTGGTTTTACGCCGCATTCCATTGATCAGCTATGCAACCGCTCTTCCTTGGTGGTTTGATATTGATCTACGCATGTCGCTGGCCACACATCTTTTGTTTACGCTGGTCATTGCAATACTCATGATCATTTATCGCAAGCGCATTTTTTCTTCCTCATAATATCTTTGTTTTTCGTCTATTTGCCCTAGCGCATCTGGTCATGATACGTTTTATCAGAGGAGAAAAACATGAAGATATCTTTCATCAAAAACATGCTTCGTCGTCCATTCATCGTTGCCTTATCAACACTCTGCACCCACACCGCTTTTTCAGCAAATAAACCGACTAAAATTGTTATTTTTACCAGCAAGGGCGGCTATGGTCACATGGCTGCATGCTCCACCCTCAAAACATTTTTACCCGAATACGATGTCAAAATCGTCAACCCCTTTGAAGAGGTCTTTAATTCGCTGGATATCGTAAAAAAAATAACGTTTGGCAAGCTCGATTATGAAATGTGCTACAACAAGTTGATGCAGAATGGCTGGACGCGCACGATCAATTTTATTACGCGTTACCCCGGCTGGGGCGCTGTGCGATTGACGAAAAAATCTCTGGAACACAAGATATATAATTTTTTACGTGCAGAAAAGCCTGATCTTTTACTCTCACTTATCCCGCTGATCAATTACCCTGCCAGCACCGCTGCTCAACGCTGTAACATCCCTTTTTTGCTCATGACACTTGATATGGACCTGACCACCTGGCTTTTGGATATGGAAAAGTGCAAACATCCAAACTTTCACATGACGGTGGTGTCAAAAACACCACGCATCATCAAACAGCTCGCGCAGCACCACATTGCAGATTCAAAAGTCACCAGCCTTGGGTTCCACCTACGCCCCGATTTCTTTGAAAAGAAGGACGCTGCCCAGATCTGCACAACGTGGAATCTGCCAACCGATAAACCCAAAATCATGCTTATGATGGGGGGTGTGGGCACCGAGCAACTCACAGGTTATGCAAAAAAACTACTTCAGCTCCCCTTTGAGGCACACTTGATGGTGTGCGCTGGCAAAAATACGCAGTTGGCCGCAAAACTTAAAAGTTTTACCCAAAGTGATTTGGTTTCGATGAGCATTATCCCTTTCACCACGCGCATTTCAGACTTGATGTTTGTTGCAGATCTTTTTGTCACCAAGCCGGGGCCTAATGCTTGTTACGAAGCCCTTCATTTTGGGTTGCCTATTTTGGTTGATGGAACCATGCCGGCCATGTTTTGGGAACGGGCATCACTTGATTTGGTACTCGCATCCGGTAATGGCTGCATGATTAAAAACACCAAGCAGCTGTCAACATTGATAAAACAGTATTTAGATACAAAAAAAACAACCAACTACCAAGAAAACAATTTTGAAAAAACACTGAAAAAAACTATTGCCTTGGTGCTTGGTCACCAGAAGCAGGAACAAGAAACGGTCTCAGTAGTAAAAACGCCGAATAGCAATGTTATTAAGCCAGCCCAGGCTAGCTAAAACGATCCACAGGTTGGTGATGCCATAACTCAGCAGCGGCAGCGGAATGCCCACGATGGGCAACATCCCAGTCACCATGCCGATATTGATACAAACCGAGAGCAGGATATGAATCAGCAAGCCCAGGGCAACAATCTGTTCGAAAAAATTCTGAACTCCCATGATCACAAAAACAAGCCGGGCAAAAAGTGCAATGTACAGCAAAATGATGGTGAGCGCACCAAGAAGACCAAACTCTTCGCACGCCACAGAAAAAATAAAATCGGTGTGATCTTCGGGCAAGAATTCCAGCTTATTTTGGGTACCCTGCAAAAATCCCTTGCCGGTCACGCCCCCTGAACCAATGGCGATTTTTGACTGTTCAATCTGGTAGCGCTCTTTTCGGGCATCGCCGTAGCCAAAGAGCACCAGAATTCGATTCTGTTGGTACGGCTTCAGTACCTTCCATAAAACCGGCATGCCCAGAACCGACACCATGCCAAGAAGAATAAAAAATTTGGTCGGAATACCAATAAACCATAGCATGACAAGCCCAGAAAGCAGAACCAGCAAAGCTGTCCCCAGATCTGGCTGCTTAAGAATCAGCACAAAACTAAAAAATAAAAAGCCCAGAGGCAATAAAAAATCTTTAAACGGAATGGGCGGATAGGCGTAATATTTGGGCGTTTCAAGGTCGGTAAAATATGACGCAAAGAACACGGGCAAAAAAAGCTTGGCAAGTTCTGACGGCTGGAATCGAATGAAATAAAGCGAAACCCAACGCTTGGCACCCATGGCTATCCAACCACCAACCATTGAATACATCAGCAAGATTAAAGTAATCCAATAACACACAAAACCCCAACGGGCAAGCCGCTGAATATCAATCATGCAGAATACAAAGTAAATTACCAGGCCGCTGGCAATGCCAAGAAGCTGTTTTTTAAAAAAAATCGAGAGTGGCAGATTTTGCCGATAGGTAGCGCTAAAGACAAACAGAAGTCCAAGGCCGAGCAGAATGATGGTAAGCAAAAAACTTATCCAATCAAAATACCGAAAATATCGGCGGTCAAACATTATCATGACAACAAGCACTGATCTAAATTTTATGCTACACTAAAGACCACACAACCCTGCCCCTTTTGCGTACAAAACAAGTGTCACCAGCTTACTATGTAAACAACAAGTTTCCAATAATTTTATGATCCCACAAATTCTTGAACTCAAAAATTTTTTAAGCTACGGCGAACCGATCCAACGAATTGACTTTAAAGATCATGGCCTCATCTGCTTATCCGGCAAAAATGGCCATGGCAAATCGGCGCTGCTTGACGCCATCACCTGGGCAATCTGGGGACAGGCACGAAAAATTACTGGCGCTGCTAAAGCCGATGAAGGTCTGTTACGCCTTGGTCAAACGCGCATGATGGTAAGCCTTGAATTTATTTTTTCTGGCAAAACGTATCGCGTCCGTCGTGAGTTTGGAAAAACTTATGGCAAGCCACATGCCGCACTTGATTTTGAAGTTTTTGATGAGGCAAGCGACCGATTTATTTCGTTGACCGATAAAACCATTCGGGCCACACAAGCTAAGATTGAGCAGCTCATCGGACTTGATTATGAAACTTTTATCAACACCGCATTTTTGCGCCAGGGGCAGTCAAACGAATTTTCAAAAAAATCTGCCAAAGAGCGCAAACAAATTCTTGCTACCATTTTGGGACTGTCAAAATATGACCGGCTCCAACAAGTTGCATTGGATAAAGTACGCAAGCTTAACGACGAAAAAAGAGCCATCTCGGCAGTCTCAGAACAATATGCCAATGATTTGAACAACGAGCCAACGCTGATACAAAATCTGGCCAACAACAAAGAACAACTTGCAACCGTTAATCAACAGCTTGAAGTTACTTACAAAACGGTGATTGAGCATGAAAAGGCGCTGACAAACTGCAGAGCACATAAGCAGACACTAGCAGCTTTGCAACAAGATCTGCGTACCAAAGAAGAGAGTTATCATGAAAGCATCACACTGCTGAAACAACGCATCAATGAGTGGCGACACATTCATGCCCAGGGGCTTCATCTGCCCAATGTTCAAGCGTTGCATGATGACAAAAAACGCCTGCTTGTAGAAGAGCAAACGTTGCGCAAAGCACAACAAAAAAATATCGAGCTTCAAGAAAAAATATTAAACCTCAAAGATTTGTGCCTCAAGCGTACAGCTGCCTTAAAAAATAGTCTCGATCAGTCACTGCAACAACAACGGCTCGCCGTACAACATCATGAGTTTGTACAGCAAAGCAATCAGGCAAAGCTTGCTCAAAACCAGCAACAACAAAAAGATTTGAGCAATAAAATAACGGTTTTGAATCATGACATTAAAACATACGCGGCGACACGTGAACAACAGAGAACGTTTGAACCGCTTTTTGCAAAAACAAAAAATCAGTTCGATAAACGCAGAACATTTTATCAAACGCTCATTCAGCGCGGCAATTGGGTCAAAAACGAGCTTGATGAACTGGATCGCAAACAAAAAGTTATTCACGATACGTCCAATCCAGCATGTCCCTTGTGTGAACAGCTGCTGACCGCAAAAAGAAAACAGTTTTTGTCACAACAATTTGTACAAACAGAGTCTTTTTTACGTCACCGCTTTCAGCGGCTTTCAACACTCATCAAGCGGCTTAAAGATCTCTTGGTTGTACAACATGAATCGGTACAACAGCTGAGCCAACAGGCTGAAAGTTTTACTCAAAAAAATGCCACGTTTCAGGAAAAAAATCTGCAGCTCCAAGAGCTGAATACAACACTTCAGGCTCTCAGTCAGGAGCAACAGGCCCTGGAGGCCGAGATAAAGGCTCAGGCAGACCGTGTGCTGCAAGCGCACAAGATACTTCAAGAACAAGAGACTCTTGTCCTGCAGCAAAGCAATAACGATCCTGAACTTGTGGCACTTGCGCAGCAGCAAGAGGCTTTGGAAGCAGAAAAAAAGGGTCTCGTTTTTGATGCAGCAGCATACGCCGCCGTGCAAGAACGCATCAACCAGCTTGATGCACTTATTACCAACCACCAAAGTATTCAGCAAGCACAGCTTTTGCAACACGAACGCAAAAAGGCAGTCGGGATTCACATCCAAGAGATCAAAAAAATCAAAAAGTCAGTTGCAGACCTGGTCCAGCAGCAGCAACAGTACGCTGCAGTTCTGGAGCAGGAACAACAGTTAACCAAGCAAGTTGTCGGCATACAGGAAACCATTCGCACCATGGTGACCCAGAAAGAACACCTATTTCACACCATTGGCAGCCTTGAATTTGAGCATAAACGCCTGCAAACCATTAAAAAAGAGCTCGAGAAAAAACAGCAGCACGTTAAAACTTTGGATCAGGAAATTGAAGATTATCAGGCCTTGGCCATTGCGTTGAGCAAAAACGGCATCCAGGCACTGCTCATTGAAGAGGCAATACCTGAAATTGAGCAGGAGGCCAACACCATCTTGGCCCGTCTGACCGATAACCAGGCACAAATCTTTATCGAATCGCTACGCGACCTTAAAAGTGGTGGCGTGCGGGAAACATTAGATATTCAAATAGCCGACGCCGCTGGCATTCGGCCCTACGAGATGTATTCGGGTGGCGAAGCGTTTAGGGTTGATTTTGCGCTGCGCATTGCCATCGCCAAACTTTTGGCACGGCGTGCAGGAACAGCGCTTCAGACGCTAATTATTGACGAAGGCTTTGGGTCGCAAGACGAAGAAGGCCTTGCGCATATCATGGACTGCTTGCATGCCATTCAAGACGATTTTTCAAAAATCATCATTGTTTCGCACTTGCAAGATTTCAAACATAATTTTCCGGTGCACTTTGTTATCGAAAAAGGACCGACCGGATCAATGGTCCACGTTCAAGAACGCGGTTAAGCCACACCCTTACGTATTGTCGTGGTCTGTGGTATGACAGCCACAGTTTTTGCAATATCCCTCGTCAAAATTCTTTGCTTCGGATGCGCGTACAGCACAGTTGTATTCTTGAGTCTGCACTTGTTGGCCACCCTGGCTTTTTACCAGAACTTTGCGATGTTTTTTGTTGATACACTTTGCATGCGCAACACCATGCAACACGTTGAGCACCATCAAAAGCGTCAGTAACTTCTTCATATCCCCATCTCCCCTTATTGATTGTTATTTTTGCGGCCTTTTCGCCACACCCTTTGGTGCCCCTGGTGCCACGCCGCTCTGGACTGTTGCCCCAGCTTTATCAGTATGTTCTTGACTCGAGCAGCCACAAAATTTGCAGGTGTCGTCTTGATAAAAACTGCCGGCTTTGCCCGCATATGCCGCTTTTGTATTGAAATTACATGGATAAGCATTGGTGCTTTGACCACGTTTTTTTTGGGCTTTTTTATGCGTTGTATTGACGCATGGTGCAAAGAGCAGGTGAACAGTTCCCAGCACCAGCACCAAACTAGCCATCATTATTCTCATATCACTCCCTCTTTTATGAGCAGATAAGATCTCTTTTTGGACTATATTTAATGTACTGGAAATGGGCATCTCAACGTAAGAGTTTATATAAAAACAAAAAAACGAGCAGTCTCAAGGTTGATCCTTAAGACTGCCCGTTACTCAACAGCTACTGCTAGATTACAGCTTAGTTATCGTCTTCGCCATCATGATATGATGCGTCGTTGTCTTCATCGCCGTAGTAGTTCTGAACAGCATCATCGCTATCCATCGCTTGCAAATACAGCGCTACGCCTGCCATTGTTCCCATAAGAACAAATGCATACACGATCTTTTTCATAACTTTCCCCTATTGGTTTAGTTTATAACGCGCTTAAACATTACGTATTTAAAGCCATAATTGCGCACTTACAGCCTCAAGTTTAAGCCTAGCGAATCCGGCAATCGGAAGTCAATTATTTACTAAAAGAAATATTTAATATAAATGTGGCTTTCAAAAGCCAAGAATCTGCTGTCAAAAATCTGCCGTTTTTTGCCATTTTTGGGGGTAGTGGTTAAGGTCTTGACTTGATAGCCCCCAATTCCGTAGGGTAAGCAAAAGTTCAAATATCGTTCTTGAGTGAGGTTTTTGATGAACACGACGATCATTACTTTCTTCCTGTTATTGGTCAGTTTGTGCTGCCCACTAACAGCACAAACGCCCAATAACACCGAGATAGTCTTTGGAATGTCAGGCTCGCTCTCAGGACACTTTTCGTTCTACGGTAACACCATAAAAGGAGCAATCGACGCTTGCTTTGCACAGGCCAACGACTCTGGCGGCATCCAGGGGAAAAAGCTGCGCCTTATCTGCCATGACGATCACGGAGACGCGCAAAGCACCCAGAACAATATCAAAAAATTGCACGAAAAAGACGGAATCGACATGTTTGTTGGGGTCATGGGAACCCGCGGTATCCTTTCGCTCCTCCCACTCATTCGCGAACAAAAAATAGCCCTTTTCTTTCCCTGGGGCGGTGATGTCGCATTAAAAGACCCCAATCTAACCCATATTATCAACGGATTGGGCTGGCTAGAACCTCAGCTGGAAGTTCTCAGTAGCCACCTCGTCACCACGCTACGCTTTAAAAAGGTAGCCATCTTTCACGCCGACGACGATTTTTCGAGCAATGCCGCCTCGGCCTTGGCCCAAAGGCTCAAGGATGCCGGCACCACTCCCCTGCATGTTGAACAATACAACCGCTTTACCATGGACATTCACACACCTGCGCACCAACTGATGAAGGTTGACCCCAAACTGGTCATCTGTCTTTCAACAAGCTCTCCTGCCGTCAAGCTGATTAATTATTTTTTTGAACGCGGACATTTTGGTACACAGTTCCTGGGCATTGATTCGACCTTTTTAGTACCAGAGATTCTCAAAAACAAAGGGGCTTCCTTTCATTTTTCCTCGTCGGTACCAAATCCGCAAACCACTGATATCCCGCTAGCGGCTGCTTACAAACAAGCGCTGGCACAATTTACCCCCGACGCAGAGCCTTCGGTGCTTTCGTTTGCATACTACATCAGTGCAACAATTCTTGTTCGAGCACTTAAAAATATCTCTGGCGAAATAACTAAAGAAAAAATTATTCAGGCCATTGAAGCAATGCGCACGTTTGACCTTGATGGATTTTCCATCAATTTTAACCCAAACAATCGCCACATCTTCGGACACAAAACGTGGATTATATAAATTAATAAAGGTATCACCCTATGAATATGATGCAAAAAAAATTCACCACGTTGAGCCGAGGCGCATATGTGCGACTCGCCGTCATCATCTTTACCGTGGTGTACATTACAACCCTCCTGCTCATGCTCAACTCATTCTTTGCGCCAATCGATCCAATCCCCACCCTCGAACAAATCAGCCAGCAGGAAAAGGCCCGCGCCTCACGAGTCCTGGTGGGTTTTCACGCCAATAGCTTTCCAAGCTTTTCATTTAGTAAAAACGATTTTTTAATTGACGGAATTTTATGGTTTCGATTTCCAAGTGGCGCGGAATCATTGGCAACACTGAACGCCTTTAGCATCCACAACAGCCTGGTACTGCCCAACGGCAACCTCGTGTATAAATCACCACCCATCGTTAAGCTCATTAAAAATGACGTCCTGCTTTCTTATCATATTCAAGTTGCTTTTAAAGCACATCTCAATCACAAAAACTTTCCCTTCTCATCACACCGCCTCATCATGATGGTGCAAAACAAAAGCACCACACCCCAAGAACTTTACTTCGAATCGCACGACGACTGCCTTACCATCAATAAAGACAATCTTTTAAAAAATTGGGAGCCAACAGCAAAAAAGGTCTTCACCGGACACACCAAAGCTGTCCTGAACCCCCAAGACCCTGGCATGGCGATTAGTTATCCAGC
>JAHFBR010000028.1:1953-10164 GCA_023249955.1 bacterium | reverse complement strand
GAGCGGTACCAGACCAACAACAACAAGAGATTGTTGCGCTGGTCAAAGATCTTGCAAGCAAACGTCCAACTGATGCTGCCGCAACAACTTTGATGCAGGACACGTTGAACCGCATGCTGGCAACAGCAATTTTGAATAATGCAAACAAAGCAGATATCAACACCAATGTTGTGGCAACGCTCAAGGCAGCCCCTGCTGCCGCAGCGCCAACAACCACACCGACTCCACCAGCAACACCAGCAGCAAAAACAGCTGCTACAAAATAAACGCTTCACACCATAAAAAAAGAGCCTAGTCGAAAGACCGGGCTCTTTTTTTTATTGGGTATCTGTCCGTTTACCCCGAGTGTTTTTCGTTTCGAAAAATGTATCGAGGGGTTAGAATGGCAAATCGTCTTCGAACGGTGCTTCGTCTTTAAAGTTTACTTCACCCGTTGGTGTTGCTGCGCCATCAGCACTCGCAGGTTTTGGAGCTGCAGCCTTGCGCGGCTTAGCAACCTTAGGAGCCTCTTCTTTGATCGCGCTTGCAGCACCAAATGACGTGTCGCTATCAGCATCACCAGCGCTTGAGCTTTCACCAAAGCTTGCTGCTTCATCTGGTTGTTGTGCTGAAGACAAGAAGGTTACACGATCGGCAACAATAGTGTGCTTGCTACGCTTGGTGCCATCATTTTCTTGCCATGAATCCATTTTAAGGCGACCTTCAACCAGAACTGGACGGCCTTTGCTCAAATACTGACGGCAGCTCTCTGCTTGAGGACCCCACACGTCAATATCAACAAAACACACCTCTTGTACCATGCTGCCAGTTTGTTTATTTTTAAACTGGCGATTTGAAGCCAAGCCCAAACGACAAACGCTTTGTCCGGAAGCAAGTTGTTTGTGTTCTGGGTCGCGGGTCAAGTTGCCCATCATAATGACGCGGTTATAATTTGCCATAATTTTTCCTTGTATTAATAAATGCACACTCAAAAACGTCTGCAGATTAGCACATCTCGCGTTTTTGGAAAAGTCCTGACTACTTTTGTTGATTTTGTGTGATAAGCGTCACCACGTGATCCAGCTCATCGAGCATGCGACGGTACCCAGATCGATCATGATTAAACATCTGCAAGACTTTTTCAAGCTCATGCGCAAGGTGATCTGACGTGCAATCATATTGAATAATCTCTTTAAAAATTTCGCGATCTACAATCAAATTGGGCAAAGACATGTACTTGACCTTCACCACCAGCCTGGCTAAAAAGTAGGTCAGCCACGGCACGTAATACGCAACCACCGCGGGAACGGCAAGCAGCGCCAGCTCAAGCGTCACGGTACCGGGCTTGGTAAGCGCTACACAACACTGCTGCAATATTTCGTATTTTTTTTCTTCACCAAAGACCGGTGTTACACTTTGCCAAACATCCTGCAAATGATGCTGCTGAACCACTGCCTCAAGTAATTCAGGCCGGATTGATTGCGCCAGGGGCAGGTAAAACTGTACCGCTGGATAACGTTTTTTGATCAACGCAGCAGCGCGTAAAAAGAGCGGCAATAGACTTTTAATTTCTGAAACGCGTGAACCGGGAAAGAGCGCAACAAAGAGCTTTTTTTCCTGAACAGGCGCACGATGCGCACCCACCATCTCGGCAACCGGGGTTCCAAGCCATTCAACATGCACGCCACGCTGCCGGTACCACGCAACTTCAAACGGGTACAACACAATGATGCGATCGGCATTGCGCTTGAGCCCATGTACGCGCCATGCACCCCAACACCACATTTGCGGTGGTGAAAGATAGGTAATTTTAAGATGGGGAGCCATTTTTTTGAGTTTTTTAATCAGTCGCAGGTTAAAGCCTGGAAAATCGACGACTACCACTTCATCAAAGCCTTGTTGCGTGATATAGACGCACAGAGCTCGCATCAAGCTCAGGAGCCGGACAATGTGCTTAAGAATTTCGACGATGCCTACAACATTAAGCTCTTCAAACCGTTTGTATATTTTTGCACCATGGTTGAGTAAAAAATCACCGCCGATCGCTTCAACATACAGATCCGATTCTTGCTGTTGTAGTCGCTGCAAATACCAGGCTGCCAAACGGTCACCAGAAAGTTCACCGGTTACAAAAAATATTTTTTTCATGTGTTTTTTAGGCATTCGTCGTCGTTAAGTGCGGTGAGCGATGTTTTTAGCAAGGTTGTTTGCTCTTCCAAAAGCTGCGTCGCCTTGCACAGCGATGCATGACACTGGTCACCCGTCTGCTGGCTTTTTGAGGCAGTGTTACAAAAATTTTGAACTTTATCGGCACAGCTCTGCATGGTACCCTGCGCTGCTGTAAGATGCTGCAAGGTTGCCTCAAGCGTGCCCCTGGATGCCTTTTTGAAAGGAACTTCGTTATCAATGAGCTTTTCGATAATGCGTGAACATTTGCGCTGCAACACCGCAAGATGCTGGTGCAACGTCCCGCATGCTCGATGATACGCCGCATTGGCCGTCATCATTTTTTTGAGCACGCTGGGCTGTTGATCCTGCACAGCACAATGTACATCCGCAATCAAATGTTGCAGCATACCCACGTGTTGCGCCACCAACGTTGAATGCTCAAAAGCCTGCTTGGTGGTTTTGCCGATATTTTCTTTGATTTCGTTAACTGAAAGTTTTTTGTGAGACAACGCCTTGGGCGCTACAATAAACTCGGTAGCGTCACGCGGCTGTGCCAACCACACGCCACTCAAACCCATCACGATAACGCTTAGTCCAGCAAAAAATCTTGTTTTCATGATAATGCCTTTTTTGCTGTAGTTTAACGCATTCTAGCTCACCACACAACCCGCAAATATGAGGCTGTAGTACGACTTATTGCCACCAAGGCCGCCAATGATACCATTTTTTACCGGCTGGATCTGCTGAAGGTGCTGCTACAGGCCGGATTGCTGGTGCTGCATCCTCTTCTTCCTCTGCCTCGTCATATTCGGCAAGCTGCGCTTTAAGCCGATCATATTTTTCTCTCAAATGAAGCAACTCGCCGAGAGCCTCATCCATTTGCTCGTCACCAGCCTTGGCAAGCTCGTCAGCCTTGGCCTTCGCCGTATCAAGTTCGAGCTTTGTGTTTTCTAACTCTTGGGCTTGGCCGCTCCAATGTTGATAGCCTTTGTACACGATCACACCGGCAAGAAAGCCAGCCATAACGCCCATTGCCAGATATTTAAGATCTCGTTTTTTGCGTTGGGATCCAAGTGAAAAATCGGCATATGCTCTGCTTTGCCCAAGTGTTTGCACAAGTATCGCGGCAACCTCTTCAGGAGAATGGCCAGTCACAGCTTTGCGTAACGCATCGGCTGATATCGGTTGCTCCGCCAATTGCGCATTGCAGCTCACGGTCAGTGTCGCGAGCAAAACGAGCATAAAACTTTTTTTCATCATGGATTACTCCTCAAAAACAAGTTTCTACAAGAAAAAAGGGCCGCGACGTTAATCGCGGCCCTTTTACATGCTTTTGTTAAGCAGTGTCATTGATTAAGTTTGTGGCTTAATGATCAACACTTACTCAGCGGAAGAAGAATCTTCGCCAGCAGCAGCTTCAGCACGTACTGCATCGATAGTAGCTTGTGCTTTCACAACGCCACCACGTGGGCCGCGTACTTCGCCGTTGCGTAGAAGTTGATGTCCCTTTTTGGCTGTAAAGACTACATCATCAGCTTTTGGCTCTTCAGCTTTTTCGCCGTCTTTAGCAACTTCTGAAGCTTTTTCGCCGCCTTTAGCTTTATCGTCAGCTTTTATTGCATAGTACTTGTTGTATACCAAATAGCTTACGCCACCGATAACAACAACGCCAACAACGCCAGCAGCAATCAACATTCTTTTTTGCTTAGGTGTGAGCTTAGAACCCTCAGCAAGCGCTTTGTTTTTGCTCAACTCTTGAACAAGAACCTTAACAACTTCTTCTTGTGGAAGACCGGTTGTTGCTGAAACTTCTTCAACAACGTTAGTCATTGGGCTCGCAGAAACGACCAATGAAGCAACCAAACCGAATAGTAAACCCTTTTTTACCATAACAACTCCTGTGTTGTATTGAGATGTAAAAATAAACCCACGTTTTATAAAGCAACGGGTGTGAACTCTATAAAACGCTTCACCCATAATGTTCCAATTAGAAATCATAGAAATGATGAGTAAATATAGCCCAGCAAACAAAAAAGTCAATAATTAATCTATCAGAAAAGTTTTTTTAGATTATTGACGAACATCGCTCAGGGCGCGGCGGACATACTGCACCAGTGAAATACAGGAAAAAAGTGCAAGGATAATCAGAAGCACCGAATCGGTACGTTGCGGCTTCCAGCCGGCAAAATAACAGACAAAAATCCAGATCACAAACAGCACTTGTGATAGGGTTGTCAGCTTGCCCCAGATCATGGGCTGCACATGCGCACTGCGATAAAAGTGCAATAAAACAATCGATCCCAGCAAAATAAGGGCTTCGCGGCATAACACCAAAGCAAAGAACCAGCAAGGGATATGAAAGAATGGTGATCGAAAAAATGCCAGAGCACCAAACGATGCAACGAGCAGTACTTTATCGGCAATCGGGTCAAGTAACGTTCCCAGGTGGGTTTGCTGGTTGAGTGCCCGCGCCAGATACCCATCAAGCAGATCGGTTGTTGCCGCAACGACAAAAACCACAAATGCCAGTAGCCATTGTTGGCAGTACAAGCTTGCAACAACCACCGGCGCCAGCACAAGGCGCGCAATCGTCAAAAGGTTTGATATGGTAACCCACTGTTTATCTGATGCTGCCAACCGCAGCAACGTAGAGATTCTTTTCATAGTATATCCTCCCCAACACTATACATCATCAGGTGCGGTTTTAAAAGCGCTACGAAACGATCTGTTTCCAACCAGCAACACCCTCAAAACCACTCTGGATGATCTTGATGCGCTGACCCTGCGTCAAGCGTTTTTTGACCGAGTCGTATGACTTTTTATAAAATGGATCCAGCTGCGTAAGACGCTTAAAACCTTCGCTCGTTTTGATCCATGGGTCAATGCCGCGGAATTTGGTTTTGAGCACAAGGTTATAATCATCATCTGCACCAACCGTCACATAATCTTGGTAATGCAAAATCTTGTGCATGCAGTTTTTAATCACCTCGTCATCGCTTTTTCCAAGCAGATCCCATACTTTATCATCGGTCGAAAAGTGAATATCATCCGATGTGATGAGCTTAAGCTCCAGTGCACGTTTCAGCGCATCAACCGCCCATGTGTAAACGATATAGCTCCAGTCCGGCGATCCCCACATGTATTCGGTATTGTACAGTGATGCATCGGCCAACTTGCGCGCCAGATACTGATCGGTAAAATACCAACGGCCATCGGCGTAGTGCGCGTTGCCCGCAATCGCTTGAACCTCGGCCACCGTCAGCGTGTTGATCAAAAGCCCGCCCTGCATGTTATATTCAAAGCGGTCGGCACACAGGTCTGGCAAATCGCATTCAAGCATTGCATGCGCCCCACTTTTGTGCAAAACATCGTGCAACGTAATACCATGTTTTTCCAAAATCTTATCCACACCCATCTTTTGTAAGTACCACTCATGAATTTCATCTTGATAGGAATGTTTGAGCGATTTGTTGTGAAACAGGTGATCGCCCACGTGAGAAAAAATGGTATGCGATGCATCATGCAGCAGGCCGGCAATTTGTTCTTCCAGGCGCGCCCCATGCAGTCGCAACAAGGCCCAAACGCCGACACTGTGCTCAAAACGGGTGTATGGCTTGGCCAACGTAACAATGTAATCAGTCACACCGTATTGTCGAATATCTTTGATGCGCTCCATCGCCTTGCTGTTGAACAGATCAATCAGCACCGGCTCGGTAACGGTAAAATCACCGTACAACGTATGAACCAAGAGCGCATTATTTTGATGCTCAACCGATACTGTTAACTTGGTACCATCAATAACATGATGCGCTGGCGGCCTCAGCAAAAAGTAGCTGGTCGCACCCAGAGCGCTCAGTAACAATACGAAAAGCATGAGATGTCTTGTTGTGCGTAATAACATATTTGTTTCCCTATTTTGTTGTAGTGGTGCTGTTCAGCATCCGTTCGTACCCATTCGACTTCACTCGTTCTTCGAACTCGTTTCGCTCAGGGCGAACGGGCATATTAATCCGCTCGTGGTGAGCGTAGTCGAATCCATGCGAGCGGATTGCCAGTGGTTGCGAACGAATCCAACCAATTTGCAACTAAATTTCACAGATGGCTATTATACAAGACAGCACATTTTTTAAAAGAGCCTTGTCATCACGCTTCTTCACCGCACAATTGACAAAAGCACGGCTCCTGCTACATTTGATCGGCTTTCTTAGATATTTTTTACACCACGAAAGGATCTTTTTATGACTATCAACACATTTAACCGCGCATTACTTATCAGCGCTACGCTGCTGGCAACCAGCATCAATGTATCATACGCCATGGCCCCTGTTGCAGATTCACAAGAATCAACAGCAACCCAAGCAGCAACGGCAAACAAAAAAACTATGAGCAAAAACGATATCGTCACAACACTGTGCGACATCGCGCTCAAGACCGCCGAGATGCCGGCTCAAATCAAGCTTATGGTAGCAAACTTGAACAGCGAAGAGTTCTCAGAAACAACCGTCATCGATCTTGCCGGCAAAATGTTGGCATTGTCGGGCCACACACTTTCTCCAGAGCAACAAAAGCTGCTCAAAGACATCAAAAACGCTTTGACCAAAAAATTAAAGAGCTACAAAGCCAGCGGCTGTTCGTTTGCAATTGATGCCAACGGCGCCTTCTTTGTTGACACGGTCGATCCACAATTCACCGTTACCTTTAAAGATCCAAAAGGCAATATCCTAACCAGAAAATACAAAGCAGCTGTCGAGCTGATCGGTTTTAACGTCGAGTTTGCCATCCGCCCAACACTGATTTTTATGACCGGCGATGTTAATTTTTATGATACCAATAAAACCATCGAGTTGGGCACCGGCGTTGAGATATCGCCAACGCTGTTTCTTAAAGCTTACTCATTTGGGGGCTTTTGGAGACGCCTCATCAACTTTGCCATGGAACACCCATATGGCGCCTCACCGGCCGACGAAGAAGCTTTGATGCGGTCAACACCATGGATTGAAAAAGTGTGGGCGACCCCTCTCAGCCTTACCTTCACCTATGCTCCGTTCAAAAATACCTCCGGCGGCATCTTCATGGTTTCGGTACCTACCGGCTATACCACGGGCTCTCTGTCCCTGGTTCGCGGCGGTACCCTGACCCCTGTTGCATAGCTTAAAAATATATCTAAAATCTCCAATCCCCGGGTATTTGTCAGCCCGGGGATTTTGCTTTATACTGCTGCATGGGGTTTTTTCAGGACTTTCAGAGTTTTATTGATTGTAGGATGCCATGTTTAACGAACTCTTGTTTTTGGCCCACGTAGCCGCAGTGGCCGGCTTCACCCTTTTTTCGCTCGCTTTGGGCAAAGAGGCATTGACGGCAACCATCTGCATTTTCAGCATTCTTTCCAACCTGTTTGTCACCAAACAGATCACCCTCTTTGGCTTGGATGTTATCAGCACCGATGTTTTTGCAGTGGGCGGCATTTTGGGCCTAAACATGTTGCAAGAGTTTTTTGGGCGCGAAATTATAAAAAAAACAATCGCTATCAACTTTGTGATCATGATGCTTTATCTGGCCATGAGCCAGTTTCAGCTCTGGTACCAACCCAATGCGTTTGATACCATGCATCCACATTTTGATCTCATTCTGTCTCCCATGTTGCGCATCATCATCGCTTCAGTGGCTGTCTACGTCATCGTTCAGATTATTGATGCTTACCTGTACGCCACGCTCAAACAAATTTTTAAGAACAGGTATTTGACAGGCCGCAACGTTACATCGTTGCTGTTCTCGCAACTGATCGACACTATTTTGTTTAGCTTTGCAGCACTGTATGGATCGGTAGAATCGGTCCTACATATTATTATGGTTAGTTACTGTATTAAAGTCGTCGTCATTATGTGCAACGCGCCCTTCATTGCCTTTGCACACCGCATTTTCAGTCGAACACACCACCATGACATCATTTAAATTTGAACTTATTCATACATCAAAAAAATCTCGCGCTCGTGTTGGTCGTATTCATACTCCACATGGCATTATTGATACACCCAATTTTGTGGCCGTTGGTACCAATGGCAC
>JAHFBR010000028.1:0-1943 GCA_023249955.1 bacterium | reverse complement strand
AAAGCACTTGATAACGTTCTGGTTACCAATCAAGGCCAGCAGCTGATGTTCTGTAACACCTATCATCTGATGGTGCAGCCAGGCACCGCCGTCATAAAACAAGCCGGCGGAATTCATAAATTTATTAATCGCAACCTGCCCATCATCACCGATTCGGGTGGCTTTCAGGTGTTTAGCCTGCGCTACGGTGGAGTGCATGCTGAACTGAAAAGCAAGGGTACCAAGCAGCACAACAACAGCATCATAAAAATTTCTGAAGAGGGTGTGGTTTTTAGATCATATCGCGATGGTTCGCGCATCTTGCTGACGCCAGAAAGTTCTATCCAGGCACAAAAGGACATTGGCGCTGACATCATTGTCAGCTTTGATGAACTGCCACCGTATCACATGCCACCGCACCAGTTGCGCGCAAGTTTGGAGCGCACGCATCGCTGGGAAAAGCGATCGCTCGATACGCATCTCAGCAACCCGCAGGGGCAGGCTTTGTACGCCGTCATTCATGGTGGACTTGATCCAATTTTGCGTAAAAAAAGTTGTGACTTTTTAACATCATTGCCCTTCGATGGCTTTGCTATCGGCGGCAGCATGGGCAAAACGCGCGAAGAGATGTTTGAGCTGCTGCGCTTTGTTATGCCACAACTTCCAACCGATAAACCAAATCATTTGCTTGGCATTGGCGACTTAGCATCACTGGCCGAGTGCATTCCACTGGGCATTGACACGTTTGATAGCTCGCATCCAACCAAGGCGGCACGCCATGGATTATTGTTTACCAAACAGGGCAACCGACGCGTAATACAAAGCGGCAACAGCATGGCATTCGGACCGATTGAAGACGGCTGCGCCTGCTTTACCTGCCAAAATTACACACTTGCGTACTTATGCCATCTGTTTAAAGCTCACGAACCAGCGGGGCTGACACTGGCAACCATCCATAACTTGCACTTCATGATTGAGCTGATGAAAGAGACCCGCGTCAAAATTTTGCGTGATGAGATCTAGCTGCTGTTATTCTAAAAACAAATACGAATCGTCTCGTGTGAGGAGCTCTGCAAAAAGGTCCCGAAATCCCTCATCAAGCCCATGATCTTGCGTCACCATCACCACCCGTTTCTGGTACAAAACATAGGAAATCGTCTTGAGGTCAGCAACATTTGCACACAAAAACTGTATGATTTCATCATAAAGCTGATGCGACGTAGTTTCTGGGTATGCTTCGGAAAAAGATTGGTGCAGCATGCGAATTTTTATAAAGAGATACAGTTGAACAACACTTTCAGGTGCATTTTGAACACCTGCCTTAATGAGCTTTTGTACCCACTCGCCACCTTGTGGTAATTCAAAAAAATTCTTTTGAAAAAACACCAACGCTTCCTGAAGAAGACTTTGAAAACGCCCATGTTTCAACATTTTTGTAAGCGCAACCTCGTGCTTACGGGCCGAGAGTTGTCGGATACGCCACAAACAAAACTGACGATACCGCTTAAATAAGGCTTCCCATTGTTGCACCATATCCCACAACGAACCCCCATAACTCAACGAAAAAGTTGGCGAGCGACGAAGAGTGTTGTGCGGCAACTGTTTTTTTTGTGACACAGATATTTTTTGCAACTGATCTGAGATCTGCTCCGCAGAATCCTCTTCTTCTGCATCATCAGAACCTCCCGACCATCCAGAGCTCTGCATGGGGCTCACGCTACAAACCGACACAACACATAAAAAAAATAAACTAAACATTTTCTTCATAACCTATCCCCCTCACCCAACCCCAAAAAAAGTACTTTTACCCCTGCAACAACGGATGCTGCTTAAAGCCTACAAATTGACACTCAGGTTGGGGCACTATACCGAATTTTTCGCGCACAAGCTGCTGCATGGTGCGTGCAAGCTCAACAACATCATGCGTTGTAGCTCCCCCCTGCGTTACCAACATGTTTGCATGT
>JAHFBR010000027.1:652-10180 GCA_023249955.1 bacterium | reverse complement strand
AATGCCTACCACCTGTGTTAGTGGTGCTGAAAAAGTTGGTACGCATTCACTTGCATCCAAAACTCCTAAACGTCCCGAGGATCCTGCTCCTAAATAGATCAGTCGTCCGCCCGCATCAAAACTTTTTGCAATAGTCTTAATGGCTGTGGCAATTTGTGGTAAGCAAGGGGTAATAGCAGAAGCGACAGTGCAATCTTCCTGATTCATGAGCACGGCTATCTCCAATGGAGAAAGAGCATCTAGGTTTTGAGAGCGCGCATTCATGTGTTCAGTAATTGAAAGATCAGGAGCTACATGAGATGCGCCGATACAATATTGATTTATAATAAGCATGGCCGAAATTATTACAGTAAAGTGAATTTTTTTCATACGATGTATCATTCAAAACATTAGTAGTGATTTTTTCTATTTGGCATCTAAAAGTCCGCATGTTTTTAATATTGGATCCCAACGTAGCTGCATTTGCCCGCTTTCTGTTGCGTTAATGGCATCCTCCAGAAAGAAATTTTTAATACGTGCCTCGTGCCACGGCTCTTTGTACTCTGGGCTATCATTCATGACCACAAGGGTATAGTTTAACTGCGGAAACTTAAAGCTGATAAGATTGCGTAGCATTAAGGCCTCTTGTTTGGTGATAACCGTCCTAAAAAAATAAACCTCTTTTCCGCTTTCCAATGCTTTATATAAACGGTTAATGCGTCGTTTATATTTTTCCCTGTTGTGGTCGTAGTCATAAAGAGCAACTTTCTTATCTGCAATGTTCTGATCTTGGTTTTTGAAGTCGTGTACAAATTCAATGTTGTATCCATTCATGACCTCATGAAACTTTTCATTTGATCCAATAATAGCCAGTGTTGAAGCGCTCAAAAAATCTTTAAAATCATTATAGAATGCAAAAATAATAGACTCTGCAGGGCTTTTGCACCAATCAAAAGGAAGGAATGCTTCAGAAAGATTGTGCCGCTGAAAGTGTCTTGCTGCTGCGCAATTATACCCCAGGCTTATTACAATTTTAGATTTGTGAAATTCATCTTTGTCAAAGTCGTCAGATTCCCATTCAAAGCCCGGGATTGTTTTTCTCGGCGATGGTGCTGTTTTGAATATAGAATCCAGCGATGGTAAAATGGTTTTTTCAACAGCTTCTGCTCGTGTTGATGTGATACCGAACCAAAAAAACAGTAACAGCATAGAAGAATATAGAGAGCTTTTTGATAGCACAATTTTTTTCATACTACGCATTCTTTCTTTTTTTGCGAGGGTACGCACGACTTTCATGTTACTTCAAGAGAGACTGCAGGGTATCGATTGTCTGCTCAACCGTACGTTTAAGTTTTTCTGAGCTTGTTTCACCATAATAACGATTCAGCAGAGCTTGTGTCCCAAATCCAGCGGCAGTACCCATCGTAGCGCCGGCAAAAAGGGCAATAATCGAATTTCTCATTTTGATGAGTTGCGCCAATCGCATAAGTTCAGCGGGGGGTGGCTGATTGGCTTCTTGTGAGGCTATTACGCGAGCAAGGGCATCGATTTCTCCGTCAAGCAGGCCTTCGATGTAGCAGGTTGTTATGATGCCCACGGCAACACCGCTGAGTGCGCTTCTGATATTAATCTCCCGCTCAGAAAGTGCTTGCGTCGTCATGGTGGTACAGCTGAGCAACAGCGCTGTTGCGATGATTTTAATGGTCATAGCGATCCTTTTTTGCTAGATTTCTTTAAAACAATGGTATGGTTTAGAATGTACAGCAAATGGTATAAAATGTTTAGGGATTGATCAAGCTGTGGGGTGTATAAAGGGACTGGCTTATGCTTAAAAAGATGCTTCTTTGGCCACATTTACCTATGGTGGTTGTTCTTCCGATTCATGTAATGGCCTTTCGATGTTCATCTTACGAACTCAAGCCATGGCTGTTGCGGCTTTTTGCTCTTGCGGTTCTTTATTCTCTCGTATATGTAGTTTTTGGTTACATGAGAAATTCTTATCTATTGAAGCATCGGAATAAATAAACCTCATCAATAACCCTCCATGATTTTTCTACTTCAAGAGGGTTAGTGCCAGGCAGCCCGGCGCATATAATCAACGCTTTCCATAATGCCCAGCCGCGGCCACGAGCAAATGTATCATTATCAAGAGCAAGGGCTGCACGAAACGCATCCCTGCTTTTTTCTGTGAATAACGTCCACGCGATGGCTAGATCACACGCAGGGTCGCCAACACCCAGACCGCCCCAATCGATAACAGCATACAGCTGACCATTCTTGACCAGCAAATTTCCAACAGCGATATCCCCGTGAACCCAAACGGGGGAACGATCCCACGTAGAAGCAAGCGCTTCATCCCATACTGCCGTTACGGCATGAGCATCGATCTGGTTGCCAAGAATGGCGATAGCCTGTCGAGTTTCAGAATCATAAGTTTTTAGTGGCCCACCACGATAAAAATTGTGTGGCCCGGCCATCGGCCCGCCGGTAGGATCGATACGCTGCAGTGCGCTCAAAAACTGTCCAAGGTCTGTAGCAAATGTGCACATATCGGCAATACGCTCAAGAGATGCTATTTCACCATCGATCCACTGATAGACCGACCAATGCCATGGATATTCATTAGTGGGATTTCCCATTGCCAAGGGAACTGGAATCTTGAGGGGTAAGAGCGTCGCTAGCTTGGGCAACCACTGTTGTTCTATCACCACCTTTGCAGCATACTCCGCAGCACTGGGCATGCGCACGAGCATGTGCTCACCCAAATGAAAGGTCCTGTTGTCCCATCCACCGTATTCAATCGGCTTGATTGGGAGATCAGCCCATTGTGGAAATTGTGCAGCAATCAGTTGGCGAACGAGCGAGACGGTGATATGGATTTTGTCAATGTTGGGCATTGGTACTATGGCCTCAGACTGCTTAAATGTTGATACGCCCTGAATTAATCTTTAAATAAATGATGCAGATAATAATCAGGATTGTCCAAAAATTGTTTGGTTATTTGATAGTGCTTTGTTTCAGCATATGGAATAGTTGTCAGCGCATCTGAATCACATGAATAAATAGTTGCAGCTGGATAAGCGAGCAGTAGAGGAGAGTGCGTTGCTATAATAAATTGTGCATTCGAGCGCTTGCACATCTCATGTATAATAACCATTAATGAAAGTTGTCGCTGTGGTGAAAGTGCTGCTTCTGGTTCATCGAAAATAAAGAATCCACCATTCCCGACGCGGTTTTTAAAAAATGCCAAAAAACTTTCTCCATGAGATTGCGCGTGGAGCGATTTGCCACCATACGGAGCATAGGTTTTATAAGGGCCTTCTCCGCCCTCTTTCGCCATATGATCAAGATAATTGGCAATATTAAAAAAGCTTTCTGCTCTAAAAAAATAGCCATCTCGGGGCTTCTTGCGCCATGAAAGTACTAATTGTTGGGCAAGCAACTCTGTGCCCGTATACGTATTTTCTTGTGATGTTTTAAAATGAATGTTCCTGCTGCCACCCTCTGGCCCAAAGCCAGCTTGCAGCGCGATAGCTTCAAGAATGGTTGATTTGCCGGTACCATTTTCACCAACAAAAAAAGTGACCTTCGTTGGGAACTTGATCTCGGGTAGCGTTTTAATGATATTTAATGAAAAAGGATAGTGACTAAAATCAATATCCTGGGTAAAGTGCGTTTTAACTTTATCCAATAATGGCCCATCTAAATCGATGGCATAATCTAATTTATTCATGCCACCAGTCTACCAGCTTACTTGGCAAAAGCCTAGCTGGTAAGGTGTTATCCGCAAAATACATCTGTTATTGTCATGTTCGTAATCAGATCATGCATATTAAAGAGAATGGCAATGGGGATTATTATTGACACAGAATTGTTATTTAAGATAAAACCAACCTGTTATTCACATTCTACTATCAGCGTAGCACTAGATTGAGCAAAGGAGATCTAAGTCTTTGTGAGGGGGGAGTAATGAAGGTCAAGATCAGTGTTATCATATTTCTTATAACGATTACATCTACATGCTTTTCGTATGATGCGAATAATGTCATGGTTGGTGAAGTATCTACACAAACTCGATTTTTGGGACTTGAGAAAGTTACTAATTTTTTAACAATCATTTCTTACTGGTATTCTTTTACGACGGCACATGAACAGTATGTTCAGAAAAATCTTCAAAATCCTGAAATTCGGTGTAGCAAATGTGCTACAAAGGTGTTAACTCTTGGAGAGCTGTGCGGGGGTTTGGTAGGCAAGGGACTAAGAGATTTAGTCGAAGGTAAAGACAATTTCACTCAATCAAAAGCGATGCTGGATGCCTTTCTTGAGTGTATACAATCAGGATCTTATAGAGAAGTGCTTGATTTCATGGTGTGTGTTGCAAATGAGACCAAACAAGTGTGTTCTCATTGTCATAGTAGTAGTGATGTATGGGTGATTTAGGTCGGAATGGACATAATTATGCCAAACAATCCATCTTGATCCGGAGTTATTTTTTTGTTCTTTTTACCGCAAGAACAGCTTTTTCAAGCCACTGCTCCAGCTGTGTTCGATCCTCAAGAATATCGACAGGGACTTCCCAATAACTTATGGTTACCATTTTCCCGTTTTTGCCCTCATAAGAAAACGGTTTTGAACCGAATGATTCATACTGTGAGCGGCTCTTATCGTCAACTTTAAAATATAAGATATTGTCAAAAATGAGCGCAAAGAAGACACCATCTTTGTAGATACCGTAACCGCCAAACATCTTTCGAGCTTTGATGCCGCCAAGTGGTGCGAGAAGATCTAGGACGTAATCAACATATTGATTAGTTTTCATATAGTTCTTCAACAATATTTTCAACAATGGATACAACATGCCATCAGCCTACCAGTTTTTCTGCTTATGGTATCATTTTCTTGTACATCAAAACATTTGTTGAAATTTGGTAAGGAGTTACTATGCCCTACAAAATCGGCAAGAAAACAAAAACCAAAGGTTGGCCAATTCTTAAATTTGAGCACGGCAAGTGGAGCGTTATCGCCCATTCAGATTCAAAAGAAAAGGCAGAAGCTAGCATACGAGCACGGCATATGGGTGCTCATCGAAGAAAATAAAGAAGCCTATTTCATGCAGGCGCGTGCGTGAATAACCACGCTGAGTGCAATAAGTGCCCATCCCAGATATGGGGTAACAAACACATCGCCTCTCAGATGGTCTTGCAAGACAACGGCTAAACCAAAACCGCCAGCTGCATGGGCCATGCTATTTAAAAATTCATGTTTTGAAAAATAGGCCATTAAAATTCAGTAGTTTTTTTTCTGCAACGGATTGCAAAAAGTATTGGCGTTAAAGGAACAATTTCAGTAATCACAAGGCCTGATTGATTAATAAGATCATCAAACATCGCATAGGTACGCTCTTGTCCGCCAAAAATGGTTAAAAGCCCAAGATCTATGGCGGCGAGCAGTGGTGCATTCTGTGCTCGATCAAGAATTCCATCAATGATCCAGAGGTCTGAGGTTAATGACATTGTCTTGCTGACATTATTTAAAATTGCATGTGCTTGTTTGTTATCCCAATCATGGAGAATGCGCTTGAGGATAAAAACATCTGCGGTGATATTCATGGGCTCGAAAAAGCTGCCGCCCATGGGCGTAATGCCTGCAGAGGGCTTCATGTGTGCTACAACATTGGGTAAATCGAAAACGATAGCGTTTGTAATGCCTGCTTGTTGTGCAATAAGCACCTGAGCAAGCTGCCCATTGCCTCCGCCTACATCGGCCACGATGCCCTGCAGTGGTAGGGTGTTGGCAATTAATGCATCCTCATGCTGCGAGATTATGTTCATCGCTTGGTCAAATCGTTTGCTTAATTCAGGGTTTTCTTTAAGTGAAGAGAAATAATCTTTTCCATAAAGCATATCAAATGATGGTTTGCCTGTTGTGATGGAGTACGTTAGATGTCCAAAACTGTTCCAACGTGTTGGATCATCATGCAATAAAAATGGTTTAATGGTTTGTGGATGGTGGCCAAGCATGGGATGAGATGATGCGGGCAGAGCATATCGATTGGATGCATCGCGTGTAACTATGTTTTTTAAACACAAAAACTGCAGTAGCCTGCTGAGTGCTTCTGGATGAGTTTTGGTTTTATGTGCAAGTTCATCAGCGGTTTGTGGATTATTTTCAAGAAGCTCGGCGAGGTTGAGTTCTGCTGCGGTAAAAAGAGCCCTGCTTTGAATAACTGATTCTAAAAGATCGGTAATCATGAAACCCTTATTATGCATGGGTGCATTGCCTATCAATGGACTAGCAACAAGTAATGTAAGAAAGCTTGCATAAAAATAACGGCGTTGGAAGCTTTGAGCCATAAAGATATCCTTATCCTAAGGTGATTTAATATGCAGTTAATGTATAATAACCAAGATGTTTGGACAATAGTGTTCATTACTAAATAGAAGATTTTGAGCCCATGAAAAAAATATTTGGAATACTGCTTGCTGTGTTAACAATCGGCTCCTATGCTGGTGTTTCGGCAATGAAATCACCATTGGATCAAGATATTGAGGTTTTAAGACCATACTACCAAGCAATCAGACATATTGAAAAAACGCTTAAAGAAGCGGCAGCGTACGCAGACTGCGAGGCCGGTTTTATGAGCATTCTTGCACCAAGACCGTGTGAAAACCGTACGCCAAAATATCTCTTCTTAGAAACAGCTGTTTGTTCTGAGGGTGAAACGCTTTGTTGCTTGTATACCCCATTTGGACAGATTAATGTGCTGCCTGGCGGTTGTGGGTCAACGTTAAAGGCGATAACCGTTTTCTTTTTCAACCTCATGGACTGGAAGCTTGAGGATGTGACGCAGCGCGTACGCGTCTACAATTATGCACAAGAAGCCAATATTAAATACGGCCATTATCCATTTAAAAAAGAGCAATACCCTGGCGCCTGCGATCAGAGCAAGCTCTATCTTATCAAGTCAGTGGGCGATATAGAACTTTATCAACCCAAAAAGGAGTTGGTAGTTTCTGAGGAATATTCAATGATGAGTGGAGCTACCCGTGTTTATCAACAATACCAAGATGAAGAGTTGGTAGTGTTTGCGAACACCGACTACAGAGATACATCAATGTGGGAACAGCTCTCGATGCGCTCAAAATTGTAAGGAGATTCTTAACCCTCGCCCTTCGATAAAGACCCAGGACAAGCTCCGGCGGGGGGTCCAGACGAACCCGGTGTTAGTTATGTACTTAACAATTTGAAACCTCAACAGAGCCTAGAATAAGCTATTTTTTCCAGTTCTGAATTTCAATAATATTACCTTCAGGGTCCTGACAATAAACAAAGGTGAGCCGCCCAACGCCAGGTACAACGGTTTGGGTAACCTTGCCAAGCAGATTTCCTTTGTTGATTATTACCTTTTCAACAATGGCATGAACATCATCAACGGTGAAAGCAATATGCCCAAAACCTTTGCGATTGGCAACTGGCATGGGTTTTTCTTCCATGACAGCGTAAGAAAAAATCTCTAATGTTGGGCCAGTATCCCCATATCCAGGAAGTCTTAAATGCATGCCCTCAAGTTGGGCATTGGCAACACCAGTGCCATCTTCAAGCCATTTGCCTGAGAGTTTTCTTTGTGGTGGGACCTCGGTACATTCAAATACATTTTTATAAAAAGAGGCTAAAAGCTTCCAGTCTGACGCAATAATATTTGTGTGACCGTATCGTATATTCATGGGAACCTCAAATAGTTATCTGGTGTTAAGCAATCTTAATAGATCTATCAAGGTTATTAGATAACATAATTTCAGTAATTTTATTATTTATCTCGCGGACCATAAAATCAGCGCAGGGCTTTATAAGTTCTTGTATATCATCCCAATGTTCTTTTTCTTCACCTTTGCAAATTGCCTTTGCTCGTTTCATAACGGGGTGATATTTTTCAGGCAGGTGACTGATAACCCAGTCTGCCGCGGAGGGTTTTGAACGAATCGCGTCAGTTGCTACCGTGCTCCAGATGCGAGCAAACGTTAATAAAACATTACGAACATCACTTTCAAGATCCGCCATCAAATGGGGTAATGCATCTTTTAGAGCAGTCATAAAATCTTTGTAAGGAACTTTGCACAGTAATTGATCTGGCTTGGCACCCGCCAATGTAGTGCTGGCTAATAAAATTTGAGTGATGAGTAATGCAAGGTCAGGCATTTCTTTGGCTGGCCATGGTTCTATGTTTTCGTACTCAAACTGTTTACGTAACCATTCACCATATTGAAAATCAAATCGAGGCGGATAATGCCAAGGATTAATCTCAGATTGCTCAACGATCGTCATTTCGATAGGTAACTCGTTGCTTTTCATATAAATGCTGGAAATTTTAAGCAAGGCTGTCGCAAGCGTAGCCTTTTCTTCACGTGTTGTAGCTCTGTTGGAAACAACGAATAAATCAAGGTCACTATATTTTTCAAGCCCCCCGACTATCGATGATCCGTATAAATAGACTCCAAGCAGATCTTGTCCAAAAATTTCCGTAACTACATTGAGGCACTGATGAATTTGTTTTTTTGCGCTTGAATTAAGCTTTAAATTCGCAGGATTTATTTCGTTTTTCATGTTGATGGATTCCTATAATAGGATGGCCCCTGGCCGCCGAAACATTGGCGAAGACGGATGGCTCCCGGAGCAGGACTCGAACCTGCGACCTAACGATTAACAGTCGTGTGCTCTACCAACTGAGCTATCCGGGAGTGAATTTTTGATATCTGAATTATGGTTCGAGATGGTGCTTTGCACCTCCTCACCATGAGCGGATTTGGTTTAGGCTGGCTTGCCAGTCCGCCTACGCTTCTAGTGAGCTATGGCGGGACAGCCTTCCCATTAAGCTGGTTTACCCAGCTCCTTCGACCCCTCGTTAAACTCGGGGCTCAGGATAAACTCCGCTCCTATGCTGGCCTGCCAGTCGTAGCTTGCCAAGCCGGCTTGTCCGTCGTAGCCACCTGGGCGTAGACTGGAAAGGCGTGGATAAGCGAAGACTGGTGGGCGAAACAGGATTCGAACCTGTGACCCCCTGCTTGTAAGGCAGGTGCTCTAACCAACTGAGCTATTCGCCCTACAAGGGGCTCTTTATTACTACAAAGAACTCTCAGAATGATAATTCAAAAAAGGGGTAAAGTCAAAACTTTATCCCTGATTTTTGCCAAAACTCATAACAAATTCAGTAACCAAGCGCATGCTAGAACCAGTAGCCCCTTTGCCCAGGTAGTTGACCCCGGTTACGTGATGTGCAGTACCCGCAATATCCAAGTGTGCCCAGCGTGCCTTTTCCACAAAGTTTTGCAAAAAGCATGCACCGACAATGGTTCCCGCGTAGTAAGCAGGGCTGCCATTATTGTGAATGTCCGCGACGTCGGATTTGATGGCGCCATTAAAATCGTCATCCAGCGGAAGCTCCCAGGCGCGATCGCCCGTCAGTCTGCCCAAGGCAACCAGTGTCTGTGCCAGTTTTTCATCCTTGGTCATAACGCCGGTATAAAAGTGTCCCAGCGCGTGTTGTACGGCGCC
>JAHFBR010000027.1:0-642 GCA_023249955.1 bacterium | reverse complement strand
ATCAGGGCTATAATTTTTTTCTGCATAACACAGGGTGTCAGAAAGTACCAGTCTGCCTTCAGCATCGGTATTTTTGATCTCAACCGTTTTGCCGTTCATGCAAGTGATAATATCATCGGGGCGTGACGCCTTGCCGCTGGGCATATTTTCAACACAGGGTGTCAGGCCAATGACGTTAACGTCAGGCTTTAGCTGTGCAAATGCACCCATCATGGCGATGACGGACGCGGCGCCAGACATATCGTATTTCATGCCTTCAATGCCGCTGGTTGGCTTCAGGTTAATGCCGCCGGTATCAAAAACAATCCCCTTGCCGCAGAGCGCAATGGTTGGAGCGTCTTTTTTCGTGCTGCGATACTCCAGAACAATAAATTTGCCATCTTGATCGGAGCCTGCATCAACGGCGCAAAAGCCGCCCATGCCCAGTTCAAGTGCCTTTTCTCTGCCAAAAATAGTGACGGGTAATTTGTACGTGTCAGCAATTTTTTTTGCTTCGTTTGCCAATGCTGTTGGGGTCATGATGTTTGCAGGTAGGTCGGCCCAGTGGCGTGCGTGATTCATTGCAGTGCCAATAATGGTGCCCTGGTCAACGTACTGCTTGAGCGTTACTTGATCGTGCTGTGCGCCGATGGTGATAGCAAT
>JAHFBR010000026.1:2157-10223 GCA_023249955.1 bacterium | reverse complement strand
TGCTATCTGGTCAAAGTCAAATTGATGTACAGCTGCAATTTTTTCGTCATCACTCGTATCCATTTCTACGCTACCGAATTCAAACAGTTGGCCGATAAGGTTTGCGAGCTGTGTGCAGGAGAGGGTGATATTCGTTATGAGTTCTTTGTGGTTTATCACATCAAACTGAATAGCATTTTCTGTCTCTGGGGCCAAAATAGCAACTGTTTGTGCGTTAAACGCATTAATTGCGGCGCGGACAGCTTCTACGGCTTGCCCTAAAGCAGGTGATGGGTATTTATCTTCATTTAGCGAAAGAAATATAAATCCCGGCTGGGTATACTCGAGACATGTTTCAACCGTTTCACTAATCAAACGAGCGATTTCTTCGGGTGTTTGAGCATGTTCAAGCAACGCGGTCCCGTCTGCAAGTTTTGTAGTAACGGTTTGACACATTTCGATCATAAAATCAATTTTTTCTTGTAACTCTTGAGCTTCGCGTGCCGCTTGTTGTTCGCGTTCAAACTGAGCCATAGCTTCTTGAGCCTTGCGAGCGGCTTCTGCTTCTTCTGCTGCCTTGCGTTCAGTTTCTTGGCGAGTATGTTCAGCAGCTGCTTGTTGTGCGGCCCCTTGCAGGCGCGCTGCGCGTTCACGTAGAACAGCAGCAACTGAATTGTTAGCTGGTTGGCCTTGCATTGCCGCAACGTTTGCAACAAAGCAACCTGAGATAATGAGTAAAAGGGCTAAATTCTTGAAATTCATAATAACCTCCAAAAAATAATATAAAATTTTACTGTATCTTTAAATGTCGTACGACGGTATTAACAAAAACTCTTTCTTGATGGACCTAATCACTGATTGAATTCCTGCCACAACTTGTCTAGCGAAGGGCGCCTCTGTGCGAGCTGCCTCAAGCTGAGGAATGAATCTACGATAGTAAGAGTTGGCACCGGAAAAGTGTTTTGCCGCCCTAAGGGCCTCGTCCAGGTGCTCCAAATTATGATTTTTTCTAAGCAACAACAATACGCGTGTTATATTATTTTCCCTTGAAGACCATGATAGTTCTGCACTTTTTTGCATTGCGATATACAGTGGAGCTTTTGGGAATGCTTGCGCAGTGTAGCGGTAGTGTACGCGAACGTTAACATCTGCACCGGCTTGAAGCAGGATTTTTACAATTGGGGTTAGGCTAGCTTCTGGGCATTTATCAATCGCACAGACCAAGGGAGTTGCTTTTGCTGGATGCAGGGAGTTCACAATAGTTTTAGATTCTGGGTGATGAAAAGCTAAGAGCCATACTTGCTCGATATTTCCATTTTCGATAGCAGTAAAAAGTGCTGCTGCAGGGTCTTGGATGGCTGCAATCGCCTCTTTAAGGCGATCAACGTGATTATTTAATGCTGTTTTGAATACTCTGCAAGTTCTACCTAATAGAAATCGATCAGCTAGTCCAAGATGTTGGAGAATGAGGCTGTGCCCATCTCTACCCAGCCAGTCGAATGGACATGATCCATCGCGAAGTGGGGTTGATGGGTTGGCTGCATCCAAACGAGGGCGGACGCGCCTATCGTGTTCTGGTTGCTGAACATCTTGCTCACGGGCACGACGTTCACCTGGTTGTGGTGCTGGTGCAGCTGGGGCGTCATCAAGGTCTTCTACCATCATTGCATCTATTAATGCGAGCGTCTCTTCAGAAACCTCTTCTCCGAATTCGTCTTCTGATAATGTTTCCTCTGAATCGTGCATTGCCGCAACGTTTGCAACAAAGCTACCAGAGAGAGCGAGTAAAAGGGCTAAATTCTTGAGATTCATCATTACCTCCATTTTTAGGTTTGCCCCCGCAGGGTTAGTGCGAGGGCGTTTTTATTTCTTTAAGCGATGATGCAGTAGCTTGTTGCCTTGTTCAAAGTAGCCTCAAGTTCTGCTACAACTGACAACATCTGTTGGGTTGCCTCATAAGTCATCGTTGGGTATGCAAAAGTTTTTAAATCTGCGATTGCTTTTTTTGCTAGTTCTTGAGCAGGCTTATCACCCTTTTGGACCAACACAATGAGTGTACGTAAAGCGTGCGGTAGGAGCTTGATATTTTCGTCTTTGTTGTCAACAATAAAAAATGTAATCAGCCCAAGAATACCCTTATGGATTGTAGGATTATCATGTTTTTGGCAGAGTGCTGAAAGAAACCTGAACAATACATCAGCCCCGTCCTCCATTTCTATATGGATTGTACGATCACCATGTTTTTGGCAGAGTACTGAAAGAAACCCGAACAATACATTAGCCCCGTACTCCATATGTTCTATATCAGCTTGGGTTATAGGATTGTTGGCCTTAGCAATAACGTTAGCAATAAATTCTTCTTCAACATTAGACTCGAAGCCTTTTTCGATAAGTGCTGTTGAAAGGCTGAATAGAGGAAGCCAAGCAGCATCAGTCAGGGGTGTCCAAACATGTGCAGTATTTACGACATCCAATGCCTGCTCGCAAGCATAGCCCCTTGTAACCAGGGCTTCAAAGAGTTCTAAAAGAGCAATGACTGAATCGGTTTGAGGGCGTGAATCTTCGGTGGCTGCAATGTTTCTCCAAAATGTTCCATAAACAAAATCAATCATAGTTGCAAGGGCTCTTGGATGTGCGGTAATAAGGGCATGGTTACAACGAATAAGTGTGCTAAAAAGCTTAAAAGTCTCAGCTTGAACTAATGCGTTTTGATTGTTGCATGCACAAAGAGCCGCTTGTGTAGCGCATTCAAAAATCGCTCTAAATTCTGGGCGTTGTGCGCGAAATGGGCTATTAACAAAGTGTTGGAATTGTTGAAGTACCTTGACGATTTGCTCAGGGCCTACACCAGGGGTTTGAATGATGGTAAGCTGATTTCGAGAAGTGTTTGGGAATGTATGAGCAGTGCGATAAATTGTTGTACAGGTGCTTTCTAGAGCTCGGCGATCAGCGCTTTGCAGCCAAGAAAGCAGGTATCGTATCATATCATTGTTTATCATGCCGAATGGGCAAATTGCTCGATCTTGAGGTGGGATGGCTGGGTTGCCATACGGTGCCATTGCATAGGTCATTAGATCTTGTGCTGGCACTGGCGCAGCATCAAGCATTTCTACGTCGGCTTGATCGCCTGCATCACTTGCAACACGTGGTCGAACGCGGCGGCCGTCTTCTTGTTGTTCTTGTTGATCTTGTTGTTCTTGATCTTCTTCAGGGCGGACATGCCTTTTTTCCGCGAACACTGGTTCAAATGATGCAACGGTTGTTGCCAAAGCGAGTGAGATAAGTAATAACTTTTTCATAAAAATAACCTCCAAAATAGTCCATTTTTTGATCATAGTCTTAGTTTACCCGATGGCAAAATATTGTCAAATGGGCAATGTTATCTCTTGGGAAAGTGCGGTTTTTGATCGAAAAAGTAGAGTTTTTGGATCTGGTTGAAAAAAGCGGGCATGAAAAAGGCCCCGGTTTCTCCGAGGCCTTTTCTGCGGAGAAATGGTGCTTATTGACCATCAGGGACGTCACCCTCGCGAAAGCGGGGGTCCAGACGAAACCGGTGTTATTTTACCCCTTCGACAAAGCTCCCGCCTACGCTAAAAACTTCGACGGGCAGGCAGGGCAGGCCTGGATCCCCGATCGAGTCGGGGATGACGAATGGCGATGCTGCATGTTTATATAATCAACAGCGATAAAAATTTGAAAACTCAACAGAGCCTGGCTTAAAATGCCAGATCCAGGCCCTGAAGCTCAAGTTTGGTAACCCCACCCCACTCATTTTTGGTGACGTGAGCAGCAAGGTGAAATGACTTTTCACCGATTGATTCCAGCACCTGAAACAGATCAGGCCGATTAAAAAAGACGACTGGTTTGATGACGCCCTGAGCAAAGACCAGGCACTTAACGTGTTTCTCTTTCAGCAGCTGTGGCGGCTTGATCAGCGTGACGTCTTTGACCCAAAAGAGTGGCTGTGGATTCTGGTTGCCAAACGGTTCCAGTTGCTCCAGATCGCTCATAAATTTTTGATTGATATCCGGCAGCTGCAGCGGTGCATCGAGTTGCAGTTTGGGTTGCAGCTCTTGCAACGTCAGCTGCTGCGCAAGACGCTGAGAAATGCGCTCCTTGAGCTCTGGGACATTTTCTTTTTTGAGCTTGAGTCCGGCAGCAAACGAGTGTCCGCCAAACTGTATCAGCAGATCGTTGCTTGCAGTAAGCGCATCAAAAATATTAAATTCAGGAATCGATCGGCACGAACCTTTTGCAAAGCCCTTGTCATCCAGGTGAAACAGCAGGGTAGGGCGTCCGTAATTGTGCATCAGTTTGCCGGCAACCAGGCCGATAACGCCTGCTGGCCAGCTGTTGCTGGCAGCAACGATAACGTAATCGCGTTCCAAATCAATTTTTTTTGAGATAATTGATTGCTCAATCTCTTCGTAGATCGCACGGTCCACACGCTTGCGTTCTTCATTCATCGTTTTAAGAATCTGAGCGATGCGGTCAACTTCGCTGCGATCAGAACTGATCATAAATTTGACCGCCTCGCGCGCATCAGCAAGCCGTCCCAGTGCGTTGATTTGAGGCGCAATCATAAAACCGATATCAAGCGAGTTGTAAGCCTCTTTGGTCAGATTGCTGTTGGCGGCAAGCGCCTGCATGGCGTTGCTTCTAAATTCATTGATCAGATACAGGCCGTGCCGCACCCAGTACCGATTTTCACCCAGCAGCGGCACCACGTCAGCAACGGTGCCCAGCAGCAACAGTTCATATGTTTTTTCTGGCAGTTTTTTAATGCCTAGCTCTTCATAAATTTTGCTGACCAATTTAAACGCAACGCCCACGCCAGCCAGGCTTTTGAAGGGGTATGGGCAATCATGCTGATTTGGATTGATAATCGCAAGCGCCGGTGGCACGTGATCGTGCGCTCGGTGGTGATCGGTGATGATCAGATCGATGCCCAATTTTTGCGCAAGCTCTGCCGGTGCAAAAGCGGCAATGCCGTTATCAACGGTGATGATGAGCGAATAGCCATTTTTATGAGCTTGTTTGACCGCTTTTTCAGAAAGTCCGTAACCATCCCGTGCACGGTTGGGCAGGAAGAAATTAATCTTGGCTCCAAGCGGTAGCAGTGCTGTCAGCATCAGTGAAGCGGACGTGACGCCGTCAACGTCGTAATCACCAAAGATCAGAATTTTTTCGTTATTTTTCAGTGCGCGCACAATACGCATGACTGCAATGTCCATGCCCTTAAACAGCCGTGCATCCGGCACATCCTGTTCAAATGAACTGAACAGAAATGCACGCACCTGTTCATTGTCGGTAAAGCCGCGGCTGGTCAGCACATGCGCAATGGGAAGCGACAGGCTGTGTGCGTAGGCAGTGGTGCGGACGTTTGCTTCGTCAACGCTTTTGATGTTCCAGCGATATTTGATGCCCTGGATGATGTCAGGTGGAGGCGGTGCTGCGATGTTTTGTGACTGCGTTTGCATCACAAAACTCACTCTTCTTTGCTTGCCTTGAGCGTTGGGAATAGAATTACATCTTTGATCGACACGGTATCGGTCAAAAGCATGACCAAGCGATCAATCCCGATGCCCACACCGACCGCTGGTGGCAGTGCAAACTCAAGTGCCTTGATATAATCAGCATCAAAGTGATGTGCCTCAGCGTCACCGCCTTCACGCGCAGCAACCTGTGCTTTAAAACGTTCTGCCTGATCGAACGGATCATTCAGCTCGGTAAAGCCATTGGCACACTCCATGCCGGAAATAAAGAGTTCGAAGCGTGCGGCAATTTCAGGATCTTTTTCATCACGTTTTGCCAGTGGTGAAACTTCAATCGGATAATTGGTGATGAACGTTGGATTGATGATGTTGGGTTCTACAAAACGCTCAAACAGCGCAAACAGCTTAAAACCGTAACCGGCAGTTGAGTGTACTTCGATGTTATGCTGTTTGATAAGTGCATCAATCTTGCTTGGCGCAAGCTGATCACGCGCGATCTTGCCGATTTCTACGAGTGCATCTTCGACAGACAGTGTTTTAAACGGCGGCGTAAAATCAACCACCTTGCCCTGAAAGGGCACTTGGTAAGTGCCACAATGTGTCTTAACCGCTGATGAGATCAAACCTTCAGTCAGCTCCATGCCATCTTTGTAATCACCGTGCGCCATGTAAAATTCAAGCATGGTAAATTCTGGGTTGTGGCGGGTAGAAACGCCTTCGTTGCGGAAGTTGCGATTAATTTCAAAAACGCGGTCAAAGCCGCCAACCACCAGGCGTTTGAGATACAGCTCGGGCGCGATGCGCAGGAACAGATCCATGTTGTACGCATTATGATGCGTTACAAAAGGTCGTGCGGTAGCGCCACCAGGAATGGGGTGCAGCATCGGCGTTTCAACTTCCAAAAAGTCGCGATCAACCAAAAACTGGCGGATGGACTGCACCACGTGTGAGCGCTTTTTAAATTTGTCTCTATTTTCTGGATTGCTGATCAGATCAAGATACCGTTGGCGATAGCGATGCTCAACATCGGTCAGGCCGTGAAACTTTTCAGGCAACGGATGCAGGCATTTGCTCAGCAGGTCGATCTGACTAACTTTTACCGTTGTCTCGCCCATCTTGGTAACAAACAACGATCCGCGAACCCAGACAATGTCGCCGATATCAATAAATTTTTTAAAGTGTTCAAATGCCGCATCGCCCAGATCATCTTTTTTGATGTAAATCTGGATTCTGCCAGCACGATCCTGAATAATGCCAAAGAATGTTTTGCCATGGTCACGCTTGATGAGCAAGCGGCCTGCAAGCGTATGTTCATCGGTGGATGCTGGATTTTTGCCAAAAGCTTCCAGTGCTTGCTGCGTGGTGACATCAACCGGTTTGTAGGAAGGCCAAGGGTTTATTCCCTCTTCCTGCATTTTTTTTACTTTTGCTAGCCGAATTTCATGCTCGTTGGACTCTTGGTGCGGCGTGGTTGGCGGTAATTCTTTTGGGTTCATGATTGCGCTTTCAACAAATGTTTTAAGAGCTGACGAATTTATCGTTCGCACCCTTCGAGACACTTGCCCTTCGGGCGCGTTCCTCAGGGCAAACGGGAGTGTCGTCCGTTCGTGGTGAGGAGCCCGCAGGGCGTCTCGAACCATACGAATGGTCCAGTATACCCCAAACTCCCAGGATGTTCAGAAAAATCTTGTAAAAAGTACACAAAAAGCGGCTTTTTGCCGTGGGTCCCACAAAAAAGCTCACCAAATGCTTTAAAGTCTTGAGTTTGGAAACTCCTATCGTTTATATTGTATTTGTAAATGTATGCACGCGCTTGTGCGCTGCTAAAATTTCTTGATAGATAATTTATTGGTTCAAAAGGGGAGTGTATGAATATCAAATTTTTAAGATTAATGGCTCTGGTGGCTGCGTGTGCAGTGTTGGCAGGAAATGCTGATGCGATGGTGCCAGCCGGACAAAAGAAGGCTGCTGGCAAAAAAGCAGTAGGCAAAATGGCAAAGCGCGCTGGTGCCAAAAAAGGTGGAACAATCCGTGCCGCACTGACGGACATCGAGAATAATGCAAAAAGCATACAGGATGCCAATGCTCAAAAGTGTGTGACAGAGCTGGTTGTCGTGGTGCGTGCGCTTAACCAACGTCTCAACAAGATGCTTCAAGGACAAGTACGTGGTCGCATTGTTGGCAAAAGAGCGCAAAAAGTTGCTGCACGAAAAGGCGCAAAAAAAGAGGCGCGCATGGCAAAAAAGACTGCTCAGACAGCGGGAAAAACCGCAATGACGTCAGCACCTGCGACGATTGAGGCTCCCATGGCTCCGGCAACAATGTCTGAACCGCCAATGACAACTGCTCCTGCTGTAGAAGAGTCACCCATGATGGATATGCCACTATTGACGCAACAGGAAGAGGCAGCAGTTGCGACTGAGGTTGCAGCCGAAGAAACAGCTGCATTGGCAATTGCAGAATCAGAAGCATCTGAATAAAAAAAGTTATTCCAAAACAACCCCATGTTGGGACTATCAATTAAAAATAAAAACCGGTTGCGTTCTGCAGCCGGTTTTTATTTTTTTTGCCTGCGTGGTAGCAGATACACCA
>JAHFBR010000026.1:0-2147 GCA_023249955.1 bacterium | reverse complement strand
AAATCGTAGCGGGCCTTCTTTTCTAAATAAAACGGATTGTGTTGCCCCTGGTCAATCTCGTGCTTCAGCAACGCAATCTTTGTATCAAGCTGCTCAATCCGTTGAGTTGCACGATCGCGTTGCCGCAGCATGGTGGCGTAATCGGCAATGCCGTGCGAGCCAAAAATAATAAAGTAGCCAATGATCAAGCACCACGAAGCAATGAGTGTGCGTTGCACCAGCATCTTTGGATTCATAAAACCCACTTTCTGTTACTCTTTTCCAAGATCTCGATGTGTTACCAAAAAGCGTATATGAGGCCATGACTCTTTGTGAAGTTTTTCAGCAAAGGTGACCGAGCGATGCTTGCCGCCGGTGCATCCAATGGCAACGGTAACAAAAAATCGCCCCTCCTGATAAAACTTTTCAAGCGAATAGCGCAGAAAATCGGTCAGTCGTTGCCAGTACTCCTGTACGGCTGCCTGATCAAACAAGAACTGCTGTATAATTTCCGTTCTGCCGTCATAGGCCTTGATGGCCGGGACAAAGTAGGGATTAGGCAGAAAACGTACGTCGTAGACCAAATTGCTTTCGCTGGGGACCCCGTGCTTGAATCCAAATGACACCACGTTGACCACCAGCTCTTGGTGAGGGTCGACCGCAAAGCGTGTTCTGATCATGCTGCGGAGCTCGTGTATGTTTAAAATATCGGTATCAAGCGTCACATCGGCAAGCGACATGATGGGTTCCATCAGCTGTTTCTCTTTTTCAATGGCCGATTCCAGGCTTACCCCGTCGCACAGTGGATGCTTGCGCCGTGTTTCTTGGAATCGCTTTAAAATGGTTTGCTCACGCGCGTTAACAAAAATAATTTTAAGATCGCACGACGCAATGTCTCTTTTGACGTTGTTGATCTCGTTAATGAAGTTACTCAAAAACTGCTCGCCGCGCGCATCAATGCCCAGTGCAACCTTGGCAAAGCGTGCGCTATCGTGAAAGGCGAGCTTTAAAAAAGTGGAAATAAGCGGTACTGGAAGATTGTCCACGCAATAAAAACCGACATCTTCAAGTGTGCGCATGACACTGGTTTTGCCCGCGCCTGAAAGGCCGGTAACAATCAGGACGTTGTGAGTAGGTTTTTTTTCTTGATGTGCAACTGTTTCAATCATTTTCAAATCCTCCCCATTCGTGTTACGTTACATCTTACAACGTTTGGTGAAATTGAAAAGTGTATGATAGCCATTAAAAAGGAGACATCATGCCACAATCAAGACATTGCTTTTTTGCGTTTGTGATCGGGGTGTTGTACGCAACAGGCTCGGTGCAGGCTGCGCCGCTGGCGGGACACAAAATTTTAAACACCGATCCAAAGAAGGTATCCCAAAAACAAAGGCGCTCGGTACGGGTGCAAAAAGTGTCGAGTAATAAAAAAGATGCACAGGCTCTTGAACCATCTGGTGAGGCCGAAAAGAATATTTATCAGTGGTTCAAAACGTACTCAGAAGTGGTAAGCTTGGTCGAAAAAAAGGCGTTTCGTTCAGTTGATTTTTCAAGGTTTATTCAAGGCTCGCTCAAAGCTGCAGCAGCAGAAATTGACGCACACTCGGCATTCATGACCCCTGATAATTATAAATCAGCCATGGAATCAACCTCCGGCGAGTTTTCAGGTATCGGCGTCAGCATCATCAGTAAGGCGCCCGAAGACGATGCGCTGGTGATCATTGATATCATTCCCGGCGGCCCGGCAGAAAAGGCAGGACTCAAAAGTGGTGACAAGATTGTTGAAGCTGAGGGCACAAAGCTGCGTGGCCTTTCAACCGATGAAGCGGTGAACTCGCTGAAGGGCAAGCCTGGCACCGACATCATGATCAAGATCTTGCGTAACAAAAAGCCGCTGGAACTTAAAGTAACACGTGACATTATTAAAGATCAAAACTCCATGTGCTACTTTTTTAAAAACCACAACGTGTACTATCTTTCGCTGAAAATGTTTACTGAAAATGCGGCGCAAAATATCGCTGATCTTTTAAAAATTGCCAATGCGGGCAAGTGCAAGGGCTTGGTAATGGATCTGCGCCGCAACCCGGGCGGCACGCTACAATCAGCCATCGAGATGTGTGCGCTGTTTTTAGATAAGCATTCGTTGGTGGCCGTTACCAAAGATAAAG
>JAHFBR010000025.1 GCA_023249955.1 bacterium | reverse complement strand
TTGGTGGTTGCACCAATTAACGTAAACCGATTGAGTGGCAAGCGAATAGACTTTGCACCGGCCCCCTGGCCGATAATCACGTCAACGCAAAACTGCTCCATGGCGCCGTACAACACCTCTTCGACATTTTTTGGCATGCGGTGAATCTCATCAATAAATAAAATTTCTGATGGGCCTATGCCAGAAAGAATCGCCACCAAATCACCGGTGCGTTCAAGAATGGGTGCACTGGTAATCTTTAAATTTACGCCCAGCTCCTTTGCCATCACGCGCGCCAACGTTGTTTTTCCCAACCCTGGTGGACCAAACAAAAGCAGATGATCCAGTGGTTCGCCACGCATTTTTGCCGCCTGGACGTACACCTTTAATTTTTCTTTGATAACGCTTTGCCCCAGATACTCATCAAACGTGCTGGGTTCAAAGGTCAAAACTTTATCTTCAGGCGCCTCTTGAAGATTCAAAAGTTCTATGGGGGTTGAAAAGTTCATAATTGCCTCACACACAATCGTATTCTTTTTTTAAAGTTTACCACAAGACCCATGAACTACGCGTAAAAAGTTTAATGCTCACCAACTATTGACTGCGAGAGTCGTGAATTTTTAAGATCGGGTGGTTATTCTAGTGCCATAATTTCTTGCCTAAAGGGTTTTAGTATGTGCAAAAAACATTTTTTATCACTTCTGATCTTATGGATCATGCTCTGGTCACCAACACCGTTTTTTGCTCAGGAAGATGCGGGTGCAGAGGCAGAGGCAATCACGCGCTCGGCTACACGCGAAATTTTGCGTGCACAAGCCATTCTTGAATCTCTGCCTGACCACGGCTTTGGCATTCTCAAAAGCGTACGCAACAACACAATTTTTCCCGGATCTGTGCGCTTTGAAAAAACATTACACGATGCACTGCCAAGTGATACTATTGTACGCATAAAATCACTTGCAACCGGCAAATACTTTACGTTACAAAAAAATGGATCTTTTAAAATTGACGGCGACGACCCTCAGAATCCTGCAACACGATTTACCATTGCGCGCCGCCTTTCTCCTAACTTGCATGATTGGATTGGACTTGCACACAACAATGCACCCAACAAAATGTTGCAAGTTGACGAACAGTCTGGCGGCATGGCAACATTTGCTTCAAACAAATTTTCTGAGGAAGAAGACATTCAGTGCCACTGGGAACTGGTCATTACCACCGAAGAGGGCTCAATTGATGACTGCGCCATCAGGAACCGCAAAACGAACGGGTTTTTAACACACTACCAAGGCAAGCGGACAGAAACCGTAAAAGGTGAGCAGAAGCAAACGATCGTTGAAGGCGTGCTCAGTGATGTATGGAGCGTTACGCCCCATCCACTCATTCACGGAAGTAAAATCATCATTCAGGCAGGACCTGATAACTCTTCGGCAGGTAAATTGCTTCGCGTAGAAAATGGAAAATATCTGAAAGCAACTGGGGCTGATGCAAACGATCCAGCCTGTCAATTCACGATCCTTTATCAAAGCGGATGGTGGGGTTTACAATCAAGTATTGTTAACAATAACAATCTGCAAAGCCCTCCAGCAGGGCGCGGGGATACCTACGAAGCGCGTTTCGAGAATAGAAATTGGGGAGACTGGGAGCATTGGTCTTTTGAGGGCAATCCACACAACGCCAGATTTAAAAGTAGAATATCTGGATATCTCAATCTTTTATCAGATGGCACCGTAGCAACAAAAAATAATGAAAACCAACCTGCCGGTGTCAGCGGCTCATCAACATTTAAATTTCTGCCATTTGGGAGCTCGGTTACCAAAAGTTCTGGGGAACTGCCCACCATCGAATACGGCAAAATTATTACACTGCAATCAGCATCAACAGCATCAAATGGAAGAGTTTTGTGGGCGAATCCTGATAGCCGTTTTGGAGGAGGGCACTGGGAAATCTTGGCAGGAGTTCAAAATCCAGATGATCCACGAGACAGTAATGGCGGCAATTTTTTTATGATCAAAGCAAAGGGAAATCTTAACAAAACTGGCCCAGTCAATTATGGCGATGAATTTGAACTGTGGTCTCTGGCCACCACCAACAATCCCCTGAATGTCCCCTGCAAATGGTGGGTCCATGAGGAAAGCCGTTGGGGTGGAGGCTCCCAAGATGAAATTCTTTCAACTGGTTTACAAGACCCCCGAACACAAAATGGTCAGCAGGTTTTTACCTTTACAAGTCCAAATAATGCAACAGGCCCCGTACGACCAGGCGATGCTCTGTATATCGTCAGTAAGTTCAGCAAAAAACCAGGCGCACGCGTTTGGACATATGAAGATAGCCGCCACGGTAATGGGTTTCATGAACTACTTGTTGGCGACACTTGGGGACCATCAAGCATAGGAATAGATCGTAGCGAGGTGCAAGGCAAATTTATCATCAGCTATCCAAACCAAAGCACCATGACGCAAGATGCAAGAAATATTTATACCAAGTTGCTTAAAAATGGCACCGCAACACCTATCAGCGCAAGCTCCTCCTCTCAAACCCTTCCTAAGCACTTTCGCGTTCTTGCGCTCAGGGATGCCAGCAATGCATGGGCGGTTGCCATTGATAACACACTCCAGCGCTGGGATGGTTCGCAGTGGGCGCAAGTACTCCAAAATGTTCAGTACGTTGCAATCAGTAGTGATAACGATGTCTGGATGGTTGACAGCAGCGGCGTTGTTAACGCTCTCAATGCTACAACCGGCAGCTTTGAACCAAAATCGGGCGCTGCAGACGAGCCTATGACACAAGTTGGCATTCACAACCCAAATGACGCATGGGCAATCAGCGAAAAAAAGGTGCTGTACCACTATAACGGCATCACGTGGGAAAAAGCTGCTCCACCAACGCAAAAAGGAATTGTCCATCTTTCAGTATCAGAAAGCAATCCGCTTTCTGAACTTGGTCATGTTTGGGTTGTTGACGGCGAAGGCTCTGTGTACAGGGCATCAATGGCAAAAGATAAAATTGCGTGGGCGCGCTTACTAACACCTAAACCATTTTCGCAAGTCGCCGTTAATCCTGACGGTCTAGGCTGGGGAGTTGGCAAAGATGATTCTATGGCGCACTACTGGGATGGAAAAAAATGGCAGGCAACCGGCAACTTCGTTTCGTGCATTGCTGTGGCCGGCCTGAACAAAAAGGTCAAAGTCTCCGCCGCTGAAACCAAAACTGTCGACATCGTAGGACTCTCGACAACCAATACAGAAGGCAAGCCGCTACAAGATTATGACAAGGCACGCGTCGCCATCGAAATTGTACAACTGGGCTTAGGCGGCAATCTGCCAGCAGGACAAACGGTTAACGTCAGCATCCCGGTAACAAAAAATCCGGTCGTCACCGGCTATGCAAAAACCGTACTCGAAAACTTTTCGGCAAGCTCACTGCTCAGCGTTTCTCCGATGCTCAGCAAAGGCGCCGCATGGCCTGAACGTGCACTAAGCATACCAAATCGTATGACGGTCTCTTTCCTTGCCCGCGCCACTGACCAAGGCGACATTCAAATCGCCCTGGGCCCCGAAATTGCCGATAGCTTTGCATGGAAAGTTATCATTGGCGGTTGGCGCAACACCAAATCAGGAATCGTACAACGCCTCTACCAAAAAGGCGAACCGGTTGATTATATTGTTTATGAAATTCCTAAAGAACAAAGCCCCCTCGCTGCTGTTTCTGCCGGAAACTTTATGCCCTATTGGGTGACCTATGATAATGGCTTTATCATGGCTGGTATGGGCCTGCCTGGAGAAAACGTGTTCATGGCTCAACGAACATCTGACCCCGGCGCAAATATCAAACGTGTTGGTTTTTCAAATCACAAAGCCAAAGTGGAATACGCAGACATTCAGTTTTTACCACCCGTCGTCATGCAAAAACCTACCAGAAATTATTTGCAATCTAAGGTATCATTACCTCTTGAAGCAGGTCCAAAAATAGTATGGACACGCTTCCCTTTCCGCATTGCCGACCGCGGCGCCATATCAATGGAAATTTTGGGCAGTGAAAAAATCGCCTTGGCACTGGGACAGACCAACGATCAACAGTCACCACATTATTTAATCACCTTCAGTGATAAAAATGAGGCTGGCGACATTGGTATATCACTCAAAAAGTGGATGCCTGATGAGAAAAAATATCGCGACCGCTCGTTCTTCAAGACAGAAACATATCAAGATGTTGAGTTGAGCGCGGAAGAATGGACCAAAGTCTGGGTCAGCTATCAAGATGGTCTGTTTGCTGTTGGATATGGCGACGTTGCAAAAAACCAGCTCCTCGTTTACCAAGATTTAAATGAACACGAAGACATAAAATCGATCGGCTTTGCAAATTTTGGCACTGCTGCCGGACAAATCAGAAACGTATCTATTAGCTCGTCAGTCTCCATGGGCATTGAAACGCAAGCAGCAAATGCCTACAAAACTGCAGCTCAGGGTTTTACGTTCAGCGGTGACGTCACCATCATTTTGCCTTTCGAGTATCAATTCTCGCAAGCAGAACAGCAAGTTAAAGTCGAAGACAAAATTGGCGTCAAAACATATTACCCTGCAGGAACACCTCAACAAGGCGCTCTTTATAACTACATGTTCTCGATTACCGAGGACGGCGCCCCAGAAATGACACTGATCACCGAACCCGAAAATCCACTCATCAAAAAAATCAAACAAGCGGCTGTTACCGCTGGTGCTGCTGCTGACCTACAACGCCTTAAGAGTGAGGTTGAACGCAAAGAAGGCGAGCGCCTAAGAGGTTTGCAGTCTGCAGTAGCACAAAAGTCTCTGGCCGAAGCTGCCGCAAAAGAACAACTAGGAGAAACTATCTCTCAAGCAACTGCCACAGCTGGAGGCGCCATAGCTGCAGCAGGACCGCTAGGACTAATTGTAGGAACCGCTATTACCGTAGCAGGTACCGTAACGCACGGTGTAATGGCTGGAATAGCTGCAGATCAAAAGATAAAAGCAGCTCAAGAGGATTATCAGGGCGCAAATATAGAAGCGCTATCAAAAAAGAAGGCTCAAGATCTAGAAACGTCCGGCGCCATCTTGGATTTCCAAGCAAAAATGGCAACCGGATCAACAGAGTTTGCGTTCAGAAGCGCTGAGGCTTATGTATTTATTGATAAACCAGTGCGACCAGCACTTGGCACCATGGTGATACCAGAAGAGGCTCAAGAAAATAAGAAAAAGGCCGAAGAGCTGATGAGCGAAGCCAGCCGCACGCGGCCAGACGACAAACAAAGCTTTGAGCTTCTTATGAGCCTAATGCAAGATGTTGTCTATAGCATCAATCACTACGCTGTGGTCACAGCAACACTCAAGCAAAAATTCGTCAATAATATTGGGCAACTTTTCCAAGCATATGAAGCATTGTTTGCCGAAACACCTGATGCCCGCATCATCAATAGTTTTATCAACCTACTTTTTGCAGCCATGAACAATGGATACTTGCTTGATACCAAAGATACCGCCAAGCGCGATACCTGGTACGTTTATGCAAACAAGCTTGCACAAAGCCTCTTCAAGAAAGCACCAGCAATAACACTCAACCCATTTTATGGCGAATACCTTTGGTATCCTATTCCATTTACTCAGGCAGATCAAGCTATCATCGATTTAGTTGTCGAGGGACAAAATGACGCTTTCATCGCGCTTGCACAAAATCCTGTACGCGTCAGAAACACACCTATCGATATTTACGAACTGGTTTTAGGTGGCTGGGATAACACCAAAAACGTTATCCGAACCCAAAGCTTGGGCGAAGCAGCAGCGGAATTTACCAAAGAAGAGTACCCTGAATCCGGCTTGAATCCATATCAGGCACAGCACTATCAAATCATTCTGAACCGCGGACACATCATTATGCGAACCGCCAAAAGTAAGATCATGCAATGGGTTGATCCTTATCCTATCAAGGGTATAAAATGGCTTGGCCTTAGCACATGGGACACTCCAATAACGATCAAATCAATAAAGATCAGCCCGCTCACACCTGCGTGGGAAAAATCGTTGCAAGAATTGTCAGCAAAGCGACCGGTAAAAACTAAAGCCGGAATCAGTCAGATAGTAACCAAAGCCGCGCCAACAGCTGCAGCTGGCAAGGCTGCAACAAAGCAGGCCAAAAAAGTTGGTGCCGTCAAACCAACACAAGTGAGCGTGAAAAAAGCGGTTGCTCAAACGGCTAAATCCGCAAAACCTGCGGGCAAACCTACTACCGTTGTTAAACCGGCAACAAAGGTTGTTGTAAAAACACCGGCCAAAGCCGTAACCCCACCACCTGCACCAAAAGCTCCAGAGCCTGAAGAAGAGGGCGAAGAAGAAGGTGATGACGAAGGTAAAGACGAGACTGCTACAACAGCTGCTGAATCAAAAGATGCTGGAGATGACACAGAAGCAGACAACACAGATGAGGATGCAGACAAAGAAGAAGAAACACCCCCGGCAAAAACACCTCCCGCCAAAACGACACCAACCGTTATAAAACCAGCAATTGGCAAAGTGCCACAACAAACAAAACCAAAAGCTGCGGCCGCTGCATAAGCTTTCTTTTGAGGGGGCCCATTTCGGGCCTCCTCGCTCAAACAGGTCCTGCACATAAAAAACTTTAAATCCTCCATATTTCTGTTACAATTTGTGGGTGACATATTTCATCATGGGTTGCTAGCTCAATTGGTAGAGCAACAGACTCTTAATCTGCAGGTTCAGGGTTCGAGTCCCTGGCGACCCACCATCTTCCAAAAAATTATCTCTTTCTTAAATTGTTGCCCCTCCTTTTAATCCTTTGTAAAGTGGAAAATAACTGAGTACCGCAAGGGTGGCGAAACTGGTAGACGCACTGGCCTTAGGAGCCAGCCCTCGAAAGAGGATGGGGGTTCGAGTCCCCCCCCTTGCACCATCGTTTTCACTAAAAAAGGAGAGATCGGGATGTTGCACGATAAAGATTTTTTTGAGGACATGGAAGAGATGTCAGAGGTTCTTGGCTCGTTATCAATACCATCAGAACGAGCGGTACTGGGCACAACGCCTGCCATGCGGCCCCATCAACATCTCCAGTTTTTTTCAGTTATATTTTCATCACATTTAATCAAGGCCACGGTTGAAATAGAACCCAACGTCGTTGCTCATATTTTTCGCCAGACCGTTGAACTTTTCCGCGAAGGCAACTTCGAGGGCTTTCAGCCTCATCAACCACCGGCAGAGTATGTGGAAGAAGTCTATAAAACCCAAATTCTGAACACCGTAAAAAATTATATTTTTCACCATCTGATCATCGATTTTTTGATGAGCGAACTTGTAGCACGTAAAATTCCCGCCTCAAACTATCCACGGCTTACCTCAATCGAGATCATGGCCGACAAAAAAATCATCTATCACTTTGACGTCTCGATTGCTGATCAGCTCGAGCTCAAAGAGTGGCGCCACTTTGCGTTTAAGCAGCCAAAGCGCAAAAAGTATAAAGACCTGGATAAGCAGGTTGTTGCTTTTGTCGAAAATCGCGGACCATCATCACGAAAAAACACCTCAGCCACCATTGAAGAAAGCGACTGGGTGTGCTTTGATGCAAATCTTGGCAACGTTGACAAAAACGCATTGGCCCCGCAGCTAATCAGCTCATTTTGGCTCCGCGTTGGCAAACAAGATGTGGTAGAACCCTTTATTTGCCAGCTGATTGGCAAAGAGCTGGATCAGTCGTTTTACACCAATAATCTGAATATCAATCATCAAAATCCAAAATGCGATGACCGTTCGTATAATTTATTGATCTCCATCAAAGCGATTGTAAAAGGTTCCTGCTTTTCGCTTGATATGTTCAAAACCATGTTCAAGCTTAAAAACAAGGCCGAGATTCACAACAAGCTGATGGAGGTTTTTTCGTACCGCAACGATGTCTCGCAGCGCAAAGCCATCATCGAAGAGGTCTTTCACCTGTTACTTTCAAAGCACCGGTTTGAAGTCCCCAAGCACTTGGTCCTCAGACGCGAAGAGGATATCATCGACACCTTGGCAAAACAGCCAGATTATCACGTTTATAAGGCCCAAAAAGACTTTGGTGACTACGTTGAACTGTTGGCCGAAAAACAGCTCAAAGAAGAGATCATCATCGACCAGATCGCGTATCACGAGAATATTAAGGTTGAAATGCGCGATGTTGGGCACTACCTGCACCTTTTAAGCAACAGACGGCTTAAAGAGTTTATCTACTTCAAGCCGGTTCTTGAGAAGGTAGACGATCTATCCGCCCCTATCAATACCGCCATCCTGGCCCAAGCCGTCATGCGTGAAAAAACGCTTAATTTTATCATTTATACCCTCACCCGCTAAGCCAGCTGTATTTTTCAAAAATACGACCACTCACACCCCCTTCACATCTTTTTATGAAATAATTGCAAAGTGAAAATTGATATTGCTATGCTGAGACTAGCATTATTATGTACGTTATTGATAAAAAACAGATTATTTGTTCAATAAAAAAGGTTGGGGAGCCCTATGAAGAAGTTTAATATAAATGCCAAAAACACGTGCATCGTTGCATTGTGTTTTATTCTGGGCGGGATGTTTTTTTACTACAAACCAGATTTTGCAAAAGCAACAAAAACTGAAAAGGTGAAAGCGCCTAAAAAAGAAAAGGCTCCGAAGCCACCAAAAACTGAAAAAGTGAAAACTCCTAAGACCGAAAAGCCTAAGAAAGAAAAGGCCCCAAAAACCGGCGACATGGAGAAGCTGACCAAGGCTAAAGAAGCTAAAGCTGACAAACCCAAGAAGGAAAAGGCTCCAAAGACTGACAAGCCGGCCAAGACTGAGACAACACCTAAGACTGACAAGTCTAAAAAAGAGAAGGCTCCTAAAGCTGACGCTGCTCCCGGCGAAGAAAAGCCAGCGAAGAAAGAAAAGAAGCCTAAAACCGGCGACATGGCAGATTTGACCAAGGCCAAAGAAGCTAAAACTGACAAGCCCACGAAAGAAAAGGCTCCAAAACTGGATGCCGCCCCTGGCGAAGAAAAGCCCGCCAAGAAAGAAAAAAAGCCCAAAGCAGAAGCCGCTCCCGGCGAAGAAGCACCAGTTAAAAAAGAGAAGAAACCTAAGGCAGTAGCTGAAAAACCTGCTGAAGGTGCTGAGGCAAAACCTGGTAAAGACAAGCCTGCGAAAGTAAAGAAGCCTAAGACTGATAAACCTGCCGAAGGTGCAGAAGCGAAACCTGTCGAAGGCGAAAAGCCAGCCAAGGTGAAAAAAGACAAAGCAAAACCCGCTGAAGCCACAGAGGCCAAACCGGGCGAAGAGGCCGCACCAGCGAAGCCTAAGAAACCTAAACCAGGTGTAGAAGCTGACACACCTGCAAAAGATGTAGCTAAAAAACCGGCAGCAGATGACGATGATGTTGCTAAAAAGCCAGCGGATAAACCAAGCAAAGATGTTGCAGCAAAAGACGTAGCCAAAAAACCTGACGTAGCCAAGAAACCAGCGGTTGCAGCTGAGGGCGAAGAAGGTACACCAGTCACCAAAAAACCGGCAGTATCAAAATGGCAACGTTTCAAAGAGGGCGTTGCTGGAACTGAAGGTACTGATGACCAACCCGGTAAGAAAGGGGCATTGGGCCACTTGCAGAAGTTTTCACAATCACAAGCCGGCCAAATGGTCTCTGGGATTGCGGGCAGCCTAGCAGCTCCTCTGGTTGAAAAGGCAACCCAAGCTGTAGGACAAAAGATCCAACAAGCAAGCGAGAAAATTGGTGGTACGCTTGGTGTTCAGCCAGTCACAACCCCCGCTTACCAAGACCCAATGCTTGCAGCGCCAATGGACATGGACATAGGGCCAGATTTTGGTGACACAGGCTTTGGCGATGTAACGCCCACCGCACCAACTCCAACCGCTCGACCAACAACGCCAAGCCCAGCCGTTCGCAGACCCGCTGTTACACCAGCAGCTCCAGCTGAAGATACAGAAGCTGAAGAACCGGAATCTGACGAATCTGAAGAAGCATCGGAAGGTGCTGGGGCAGAAGAACCGGCAGCTGACGGACCTGCAGGGGTGTTGGAAAGCACTGGCTCAGCGGATGTTGCTGAGGGGGACGTCGAATTTGCCGAATTACCTGATGATCTGTTTTAATCCTAGAACCAAAACTTGAGGTTTTTGTGCAAGAAGCGCGCTAAAAAAGCCATTCTTGCACAAAAACCCATTCTGAAGTACACTGGAAACCTCGTTTAAACTTTGTCATTAAAAATCAAGCAACCCCAGGAGTACGCTTATGTCACTGACGTATCAACCAAGTGTACGAAAAAGAAAGAAAAAACACGGTTTTCGTAAACGCATGGCTACCAAGAGCGGCCGTGATATCATCCGCCGCAGACGCGCGAAAAAACGCATACGTCTAGGCGCTTAAACGTCCAGAAAAT
>JAHFBR010000024.1 GCA_023249955.1 bacterium | reverse complement strand
AATCAGTGAGCCAAGAAACGGGATCATCATCCAACCAAACGCAAAAATATTGAGCGCGTACATCAGCCAGACCATAAAACCACCAAAAAGCAGCACAAAGAATGTTTTTAAAAGTCCACTGAGCATGACGCCAATGATCCATTCATTCACCGTCAACGGTGTTGCAAACAATGTTACAAAGCTTTTGTTCCAGAGCTCTTCGATTAAGGGCACCGAGATTTCGTACACGGCACGCATCACCACTTGCCAAAACACCAGCCCTGTCATGATGACCAAAACCAAATTAGGTACGCTGACCTGCGACTGCGCCATCCACGTGCTGGTTAGACCCCACAGGGCGATATCAAGCGTTGGCCAGTAGACAGCGTCAGCAAAACGGATGATGTTGCGCTTGTCGGCAAGCATGTTGCGGAGCACCACGGCCCATATGCGATGAAGGGAGAAATTATTAAACATAAGTCACAACCATATTTTTGGGGTATCTCTTCGCCCGTTCGTGGTGAGGAGCGAGGCCCCAGGCCGAGCGTCTCGAACCATACGAACAAAGTATTTGTATACCAATTTCTCGTGCCCGTTCGACTGGATTCGAGACGGCTCCTGCGGAGCCTCCTCACCACGAACGGGATTTACGAACCTACAATCAATATTATCAAACTATCAAGTTCGCTTTCCCTGAGCAATGTGCAAAAAGTAATCTTCAAGCGACGGTTTCTCGATCCAAATTTGCGAATACGTCACACCAACCTGCGCCAGGCCCATCAAAAGATCAGCTATCTTGTGCTCGTCCAACGCAATCTCGATCCAGCGCTCTTTGACCGTGTGGGCAAAGCCTTTTTCAAGCGCGTAAGCAATGGTTCTTTTTAAACCATCACCAACAATCAAGTTAACCCGCGATGTTGAAACACTAGAAGCAAGGGCATCGGGTGTGTCATCAGCAATGATAACCCCCTTGCGCAAAACCAAGACTCGATTGCAGACTTCGGTCACTTCGTCCATGTTGTGTGAAGTAAAGAGAATCGAAACATTTTGGTCGCGCTGCTGGGCAAGAATAAATTTGCGTACTTCGTAGGCAATGTCAGGGTCGAGCGCCGCCGTGGGTTCATCAAGCAACACAACTTTGGGATGTGTTACAAACGCTTTGGCAAGCATGGCACGCGTTTTTTGGCCGGCAGAAAGCGAACCAAACTCTTGATGACGAATGTCCCACGCACTAAAAGCGTTCAGAAATTTTTCGATACGGTTTTTGAGCCGTTGACCGCGCAACCCGTACAGCTGGCCATGAACGGTCAAATTTTCATGCACGGTCAGATGCGCCGGCATGCTGACGTAGGTACTGGCAAAGCCAACATCCTGCAAAATTTCTGAACGATGTTTAAAAAAGTCTTTGCCAAAAAAGCTGATGGCGCCGCCCGTTGGCGTCAAGGTGCTTAAAAGCATTTGGATGGTCGTTGTTTTGCCCGCACCGTTAGGCCCCAACAAGCCCAAGATTTCCCCTTCGCCTAACGCAAAGGAGATGTGGTCGACTGCTAAAAAATGCTTGCTCCCCTCTTGGCGCGAAGGGTACTGCTTAACCAGATCTTTAACTTCTAGCACCAATTTGTTCATAAATCCCCACGCATTAAGTGGTAATACCCAGGTCTTGAAAAAACGCATCCTGTTGCGGCTCGCGACCCAAATAATCCTTAAGCAAGTTGTTTGGATCTTCGCTGCCGCCTTTGCCAAGAATCTTGTTAATAAACACGGCACCGGTTGCTGGATTTACAAGCCCTTGATCTTTGAGCGCATAAAAAAGATCAAGCGCAAACACCTTTGACCACATGTAGCCGTAATATTTTGCGCCATAGCCCACTAAATGGCCAAACGATGCATACATGTGCGCCTCTAAATCAACGGCAACCTGCGGCACCATTTTTTGGGCAAGAGATTGTGAAAGAGCATCAAGATCTTTATGCTCGCCAGCTTTGTACAGATCTAGCGAAAGCATGGAGAAAAAGCACTGGCGCGTTATAAATAACCCCGAGTCGAATTTTTTAAGCGCGATAATTTTATCAATCATCTCATCGGGCAGACTTGCGCCTGTTTTATAATGTTTGCTCAAGCCACGCAATAACGATTTATCAAACATCCACTCTTCAAAAATTTGTGACGGCATCTCGACAAAGTCGGTCTTAACCGCTGTGCCTGCAAATGAGATCAGTTCGGTGCTGCCCAGCAAAAAGTGCATGGCGTGGCCAAACTCATGAAAAAATGTTTCGACATCCTGTTGGTGTTTGAGCAACGCTGGATGAGTACCATTTCCCTGAGGAAAGTTGGCAATCACAAGCGCTACTGACGGTGTTTTTTCAACTGTTCCATCAGGCCTGGTTACTTTAATTGATTGCACAAGACCACAATGGCAGGCATGAGAGTATTTGTTATCGCGAGGATGCAGGTCCAAAAATACGTAGCCACGTAGAGCCTTGGTGTCACGCTCGCGCACTTCAAGCAACTTCACATCGTCGTGCCATGCCCATGCCGGCTTGATGAACGCAAACTCGAGACTTAAAAACTTTTGGTAAATATCAAAAACCCCATTCAGTGTTGGCTCTGCCACAAAGTATTCGGCAATCGCTCGATCATCGACATCAAAATGTTTTTTCTTGTAGATCTCTTTGACGTAACCAAGATCCCACGGATAAAAGCGACCCTGAGCATCAAGCGCTATGCCTTCAGGCAACTCTTTTTTAAAGAGGTCAATCTCTTGTTGCGCTTTAACATTGGCACGTGCTGCAAGATCAAGGATAAAACGTTCTGCACGCGCTGGCGTTTTGGCCATCTCTGAATCAATATCCAGCGCTGCATAACTTTCAAAACCAAGTTTGCGCGCCAAGGCATCGCGCTTGGCAATAAGAGCCTTCAAGATGTCAACGTTAGCCGGATAGGCACGATTATTAAAGGCTTTGAAAAGTTTTTTGCGTGTTTCGCCAACCGAACAATGACCCAGCACTTCAAAAACGGTTGGATAATCGCAGCCTACCACCACATTACCCTGTTCATCACGCTTGAGCGAATCGATAAGATTTTGATTGCATCCTGCCAGATCTTGCTCACGTATTGCAATCTTTGATTTATCTTCAGCAACGTTGCGGTCAAATTTTTGTCCAAGCTCTGACAACTCTTTTTTGAGCGCTTTGACTTCATCCAGTTGGTCGTCGGGCAGCATCAAGCCGGCACGCTTAAAATCCTTCATGCTTTCATCAAGAAAGTAACGCTGCTCGGCGTTCAGCGTCTCTTTTTTGGCGTTGCCTTCAACGTACTCTTTGAAGGCGTTATAAAGTTTTTTGTTGGAGAAAGCGTCAACAGAAAAGGCGCTCATCTTCAAAGATTCTTGATGCGCGGCATCTCTGAACGCTGCATCGGGGCTTACCATTTCCAATGCGCCAAGCGTTTGATGAATGTTGGAAAAGGTGCCACCAATTTTATCCAAAGCACGAGCGGTGTTATCAAACGTACGTTCGCTTGCAGGAATGGCCTGAAGCTTATCCAAATCTCTTTGGGCACGTAAAATGGCACATGCAGAATAGTCTTTTATCTCTTCAACTGATTTGGGAAAAAAACGATAAATGTCGTCAACGTGACTGATTTTTTTTTCAAGCATGGTGCAAAACTCCTCTAAAGAACGGGCCTGATTACGTTTGTATTGTCCGCAGCTGACAAGGACAACCATGCCCGCCAGAAATAGCATTCGTTTCATCATGGATTTTTCCAATCGAAAACCGATATTTTTTTGACGGTAATTTTTATGAATATATGATGATTGTACCAAAAGAACGTAGGCTTAACAAATCGCGAACTGATGCTCGTAATGTCATAAAAAAGCAGGGGCGGTTAAGCCCCTGCATGTTCTAAGATCATAGATTTATCAAGCAGCCGCTTCAATCTCAAAAGCTGCTCCAAAATCAGGTTCTCCAATGTCATAAGAAGATACGTCGTCACTTTCACCCTCATCGCTAACGGCACCAGCAGGAGCTTCTTTGGTATCAGATTCGGCACCTGGCTGGTCAAATGTTGGAGGCTCAAATCCGAGCATCCCCAAATCATTTTCCAGGTCGCCCAGCTCTGCTTCAGCCGCAACTTCTGCCTCATCTTTGACCCCAGCAGTCATATCATCCAACGAGATACCAAGTGGCCCAATGAACTTGTTAATAGCCCCTTCAAAGACACTGAAGTGCTTTGTGCGTCTAAACATCCCAACAAGTTCGCGTCTTACAAAATCCATGATGCTTTCTGGCTCGGCTCCGGCAATACGATTATATTTGAAGCTCAACACTTCTTTTCTGAATGAAAGTTGTGACTTGGCATACGCCTTATTTGCATCCTGCACAGCCTTGCGCACAGTAAGCATAGCTTGCTTGTTTGCCGGCGTCTTGCTCTTGGTATAAGCGTTCAAAGCCTCTTGGTATGGCACACGTGCTGCCATCACTGCCTGTTTTTTAGGCTCTACCAGCTCTTTGTATTTTTCTACACCCTCAGGCGTCTTCACATACAATCTTGTTGCGATCAACATGTCACGCAGCATTCTAAAACCAAGAGCCAACGACACTTTAAACATATCGTTATAACTCAACGGCAAATATCCTTTATAAATATAGTTTTTGTCACCGGTAAATTGATAGTTCATGATCGCTTGTAACAAACTCCACTTCTGGTCGATCGCCGTCACAAGAGGGACGTGAAGATAGACGCGCTCTGATTTGACCGGAATAGGATCTGGTACTGGAAGCTCTTCTGTTGCCTTCTTTTCCGCTTCCCCTGCAGGTTCTGGCTCTTTTTCTACAAGTTTTGCAGCAATGTCGGTGAGTATTTGCTGGGCCAGCGCAACAAGATCTGGTTGCTCTGGCTGTTTTACACCAGCAAGACCAGGTTTGCCCTCCCCAAACACTTTTGTTTGTTGCATTTTGGTGATAATATCGGTCAGAATTTTTTTGAATCCTGGCTTACCATCAACACCATCCAAACGTGCCTTGGCAACTTCAACAGGATCCAAGCCACCGGTACCTTTTTTAATTTTTTTACCGTGTGCTCTGAGTGCTTCAACCAGAAGTTTGCGATCGAAAAAGTCCATTTTGTCAGTAATCAAAGGTATGATCTTTGCCAATGCTTGTGTTTGAGCATCAAATCCTTTTTCCAAAAATATATCTGCCAAAACTGTTTCGATTTGTGACGGTGGCTGATTAGCTCGCAACACAAAGTGCCAGTAATCAATCTCTGGCATATCAACCTTGATAGCATCAGGGTTTTTTGGATCTAGAATGGCATCAATCTTAAGCTTTTTTAGCAGGCGCTGAATAAATTTTGCAGGTGACGTGAAGTATGCAACTTTCCCTTTGGGATCGATCGGATCCTTTGGTCCCTTGCCTTGAAGCACCCTTGTTGCATCTTCGTCAATGGTATATGCAAGCCGCGCCATCAAAAAGAGCAATTCTGTGCCAATATACGAAACCTTATCTTTTGCCGATGGCCACTTGTTTTCTTTATTTATCCGTACGGTATTAAGCAGAAAGATTGTTTTGAGCAGCCATACAGTATCACCACGCACCCGAAACAAACTATCAAAAAGTTCTTTCAGCGGCGGACTCACCCCCAAAACGAGATTAAAAACAGTACGCGTTGGAACAGGTACGGGTCCCGGTATTTTTTCTGGCACCAGAGTCGCATTGATTACTGGAAATCCAACTTCAAGCGGTAGCGCTGATATCGTTTTCATCTCGCGCAGACCGGTCAAAGGATCAGGCACAGATACCTCGGCATCTTCCATGCCCGAGCCGACAAAACCAAAATCATAAACAAGCCCAACGTCAAGCGTTTTTCCTTTGAGGGCTGCTCGCTGATCTTCGGTCAACTCCTGGCCCTCAGGCACCTCTTGATCACCCAGAGCGATGGTCGTCGTAAATTTTATTGCTGGCATGTTATAGTCGGCCGAATTAATACCTTTTTTGAGCGTTTGTGAAAAGTTTGTTAACGCCGTTTTAACTTTCTCGACCACATCAGCTTTTTTGCTCGAGGGCTTTGCTCCTGGTTTTTTTGCAACTTTTGCCGCATTCAACGGTACAACCGGAAACAAAAGCCCCAGGCCGAGCGCTATGCTCAGCATCTTTAGATTTCTCATACAGACTCTCCTTTTTTTAAAGCGTCATCGCCTCTTTGACAACCAGACTCTATCAGTCTGCGCTTCCGGTGCGCAATAAAACAAAAAATTGTTAACGTTTTTGCTTGGCGCGCCCAAACTTGCTCCGTACCCAGGGCCAAAAACCGGTGCTCTGTTTTGCTGCGGGGCGCTTTGATACTTTTCGCACCTGAGATTTATCGCGTTTTGGCATGCTCAAGCCGGTGGTTGTTGGTGTCATATCGGTCGCTGCATTGTGCATGATAGGAGGCAATGGCTGGAAAAACTTATTTTTAACAAATTCTGACAAGTTTTCTTGCGTATAAAAGCCCTGCAACATGGTTGCTGGCAAATGTGCGGGGGCATAAAGCCCACCATCTTTAACAAAAAACATCACGGGCAGCTCAAGACGGTTCACATTTTCTTGCTGCATAAAGTGCGAAATGAGCTGATAATTTTCTGACACGCCTTGGTGCTGCGCCAAAAGATCCATCGAGACAAAGATCACTTGATCTTTATACGTATCGGCAACCACCTGATAGATGGGCTTCATTTTTTGAGCATCCATGCTCATGGCCGAATGCACCATCACCACCACCGGTTTCATGGTAGAAGCAGCTATGACAAATTGCAGAAACTCATCCTGTCCATTAACACACAGCACTTCGCTGGGTGCACCATCAGGACGCTTTTCAAAAATAAGCTGTACCGTGCGCTGCAAATAGGCCGGCGGCGTGCTGCTCATGGCGCCCACCAGGCCACCCTGCTCAAGCGGCTGATGCGCATGAGCCACCAACGGCGCGCAAAAAATTGCCAATACAATTGATCTTCCCCGACTCTTCATGATCCCCCCTCGTCTAAAAATCCCTAGTAACGAGTTTAAAAAAAGTAGGGGGGAAAGATCAACATCCGTCAATTCTTTAGCTAGAAATCTGCGCTAACGCCATTTTTGCCCCCTGATGTTCGGGCTCTAGCGATAAGACCGTTTCAAGCTCTTGGCGCACCAAGGTGCGGTCGCCCAGCTGCTGTGCAACAACGGCAAGATAAAAATGAGCATCCAGATAGCTTGGGCTCAGATAAGCAGCATCTTGAAAAGCGGTCTTGGCCTTGGCAAAAGACTTTTGTTGTACATGCAGCTTGCCCAGGTTGACCAACGCAACCTCTGGGGTTTGGTACACCGAGCTGTTTTTCAACTCCACCCACAACGCCTCCGCCCGTGCAACCTCACCCTTTTGGGCCAGTAGGCAGGCGTAATTGTTAGAGATCTCGGCACGTGCAGCCGGATCGCTTTCAAGCTCAAGGGCTTTTTTAAAGCATGTTTCAGATTCTGAATACGCACTCAACTTAAATAACAGTGTCGCTTTGAGTGCATAATACTCCGGCTTTTTGCACTGCACCAATGCTTGATCGATGTGCATCAGCGCTCGTTTGCATACATGCGGCGCATCGGCGTCTTCCGTCAGTTCAAGAAACGCCATCTTAAAATAGGTCTGTGCTAGTTGGTCACTTTTTTGAGGCTCCTGTTTTTTTGCACATGCAGCCAGTAATAAAATTGATGCCAAAAGACTGTAAAAAGTTTTATTCCGCAAACATTCTGGGGAATTAAAAAAATTCATACTCAACCTCATACTCCTTTGATATACTTTCAAGACTGCTTCATCATAAAGAAAATCATCCAAAAATTACTACTGTTTTTACAGAGCACCGCGAGGGTTTTTGTGCAGCTCATTTGGGAGGAATTTTTAAAGATCATCAAGGAAGAGGCCGGCAGCCAGATTGTTGAAACCTGGTTCAAAGCGGTAAGCCTTGATGAATGGGACGCAACCGCCAACGCGGTAACGTTACGCGTACCCAATCAATTTGTCAGTCGTTGGATACAAGATCATTACACCGATCTTTTAAAAACGCACTTGGCACGACTTTTGCACGCCCCTATTCTTAAACTTAATTTTGTGTGCAGCGCACAACAGACGCCCACACGCACGCGCAACATCATTCCTGCTTCGGTGCTCACCAGCATGAATGGCGAAAATGAAGCACCTTTCAAACCACAACCAAACACCCCGTTGCCTGTTAACCGTAGCAGCACGGCCATTGTCCCATCCAAGCAAGAAGATGTTGTGGTCAGCGACAAAAAAACGCGCGAGCGCAACAACAATATTAACCCACTGTATCAATTCGATAATTTTGTTGTGGGCCCCAGCAACTCTTTGGCACACGCTGCAGCCTATGCGATTTGCGAAAATTTGGGCAAAGTATACAACCCACTTTTTATTTATGGTGGCACCGGCCTGGGCAAAACACACCTGCTGCACGCTATCGGCAACGAGGCACGCAAGCGCAGCCCTCAACTCATCATCCGCTACGAAACGTCAGATGCGTTTGTTAACGAGTTTATTAACTCAATTCGTTTTGACCGGTCGCATCAGTTTAGAAATCGCTATCAAAAGGTTGATCTGATCCTCTTTGATGACATTCAGTTTCTTTCTAATAAAGAGCAAACCCAAGAGGCGTTCTTTCATATTTTTAATGTTTTGTATGAGCAGCAAAAACAGATCGTCCTTTCAAGCGACACCTTTCCCAAAGAGATTGCCGGCCTGCAAAGCCGATTAAAATCGCGCATGGAGTGGGGACTGGTTGCCGACATTCACATTCCAGACATCGAAACAAAGATCGCAATTCTTAAAAAGAAGGCCGACCTGCACACTATTGCTTTGAGTGACGAAGTTGCAGAATTTATTGCATCACGCGTCGTTTCAAACATCCGCGAACTTGAAGGCTCGTTGATTCGCGTCAGCGCCTTTGCAGCACTGACCAATCAGGAAATAACGGTTGAGGCGGCAAAAAAAGTACTCTTGAATCTGAGCGAACCTCGACGTGACGGCTTCTTTCTGGATACAATTCTCAAGATCACGGCCAAACACTTTGACGCATCGGTCAATGACATTCGCTCAAAAAAGCGCCATCAGGATATTGCCGTTGTCCGGCAAGTTGCGTTTTACATGATGAAAAAAATGAGCCACAGCTCGTTGCAAGCCATTGGAAATTATATTGGCGGACGCGACCACTCAACTGTTATTCATGCCATTGGCAGAGTTGAAAGTATGCTGGACAGCGATCAAAGCTTGGTCCAAAAAATAAAAGTAATAGAGCAGGAAATTCTAAGCTCCTAGCACAGTCTTGCAAAAATCTTTTGTCAAAATGATTGTCCTGCTACGATGGTGCAGAGAACACCATTTACTAAGACGCTGAAGGAGATTGTAACCATGAACCAAAATTTTCGTTCATCATGGTCCCTGTGTATTGCCGTAAGCCTGCTCTGCTTGATGGTCACGGCACCCGCATGCAAACAACTACAAACCAAAAAGACCACCAAGAAACCGATGATGGCGCAGAGCGCTCTCATCCCGGACATGCCACTGGCCGACACTCCAACACCAAGCCTCCTCGCCTCCAGCAACGAATCATTCTTGCCACAACAAAAGCCAACTCCACAGCAAACAGCTTCCGAAGTCCTTCAGCCACCGCTCCAAAAAACACCCACCTATGACGCTGACAACCCCAAAGAGCTTGATTTCGAAGTTGCAAACAAAACCGGAAAAACAGTGTACATAACCTGCTTTGCCTATCAGCGCAAGCGCGATTTTGGCAACTGGCGCTGGGACAAGTCACCGGTGTACAAGCTTGAGCAAGGCCAAGTGGTTGCCATTGATGTTGATACCATTCCTGACGAGCAGGATCGCAAATATCTGTTTGGCTACCTGGGCGTCTTTAATGATGAACAAACCGCGCTGGATGCAACCTACGAACTTACCGATGACCGCAGCCTGTTGGACCTTGATCAGCTGAATAAGCTCAAGGGAAAGCGCGTTACTCTAGAGATTGAATCATACGGCTTTCGAGGCCAGTTCTTTGAATACGACTTTGTTGATAAAAGCGGCGAAAAAAAAATGCCAAAAAAACTCGACTTTCCAGTAGAAAATAAGACGGGGACGCCAATTTACGTCGTCGGCTTTGTGTACGAAAAAAAGGCCAAGGGCAAGTGGATTGACACGCTGCCAGAAAAAGACGATATGAGCGTCTGGCGCTTTGACAAGACTCCCATCGTCAAGCTTTTGCCCGGCGAGACCGGCATGATAGAGCTTGACCCCATTGCTTCACAACGAGACATAAACTACCTACGCGGCTACCTGGCCGTCTTTGATGCCGATGAAGAGGAGGAGGCAAAACAGGCTACCTATGAACTGCTTGAATCGAGCAAAAAGTTCCACCTGGGCGAGATTGCACGCCTGGCAAACAGAAAAATCGTTATAGAAATCGAAAAATATGGTATGATGCAAGACTTCGTGGACTTTGTTATAAAACCTGTTCGGCGCATTGATTTTACGAAAATACATGATGGAAAAAAATAAGTTTCATAAATCGGTTCTTGTGAACGAGGTGCTGAAGCACCTTGATCCAAAGCCAGGAAAGCTCTTTGTCGACGTCACGTTTGGCGGCGGTGGACAT
>JAHFBR010000138.1 GCA_023249955.1 bacterium | reverse complement strand
AACAAGCGCATTGAATGGTGGATCAAAAAGCGGTTGTTGCTCTGATGGCTTCTGGCCAGTCTTTTGCCAAATCTGCAACGCACGCACAATCCTGTATCGATCGTTGGGATGCAGCGCTTGCGCTCGGACAGGGTCAATATTTTCGAGTAAATCCCACAACGCGGCAGTGTCCTGCATCAGATCAAGCTCAACAGTATTCTGCGGCAGAGCAACAAAATCACGTGGTGGAAAAAAGAGTGATTTGATATAAAAGAGTGAGCCACCGACAATAATCGGCAGCTTGTTCTGTTTCTGGAGCTTATGAACAAGCTCGATAACGAGTGATCGATAGCGCACCACACCCATCTCTTCTGGTTGATCTAAAATATCAAAAAGATGACACGGCGTAGCAAGTCCCTTCCAATCAGGCTTTGCGGTACCAATGGTTAATGGGGTATAGAATTGCCCCATATCCGCGTTAATGATGTGCCCGTCCAGCAGTGGTGCTATATCCTCTGCCAGACGTGACTTGCCGGATGCTGTTGGACCAGTGATGATTAAAACAAAAGGCTTACGCTTCATGATCCCCAATTATTATGATGAAACCTCTTGTTGCAGAAATGATCGATCATGAAAGATAAATTGCTTAAAGGGCGCGCGTAGAATATGAACGACGTGTTCACGCTCTCTTTTTTTAACAACTTGTATCTCTTGGGCGATAAGTTCTTCAGTCGTTTGCAGAACAGTTCTTTCACCGAATGAAAGATCCTTTTGTTGCGCCACGTGCATTAAATCGCGATAGATTTTTGCAATCTCCAAGAGCTTTCCGCTTTGAATTTTGACTTGGTAATCCTTATGTCGGCGGTTCCAGCCACTCGGGGTAAAATCAATGCTTTCCAGCTTCTTTTCAGGAAGCTTTGTTAACTCTTGCAAAGCGCTATCAACATCAGCCTGAGGCGATGGATAGCGGATTCCAATGGTTGCGATATTATAGGTAGGCACTAAAATGGTCATATCTTTAAATAGAAAATTCAACTTCAAAAATCTAATCGTCGTCCCTGACACCATTTTTTCAATAATATCTGCAACAAGTGCAACACCATGTCCTGGATAAATAACATGATCATTAAGATTGAACATACTTTTCCTTTGTTGCATGGGTTTGATATTCATGATCGGCAGCATCGCGGAATGGGTGCCCACCCAATGAAAATGGGCTTGATCCAGAGCCACCTTCGGTACAAAGGTATTGGAGGATCTTAACCACCACAGCTCCCACAGTAAGAGACAAGATGGCCCATTTACTGCGAAGCCACCAAGCAACCTTATCGTTACTTCCAACAGCGGTAGCCTCTGCTTCTGGATCTGCTTCACCATCGTCAGAATCACTATCACTTTCCTGTAAATCATTCAATGCGGTGGTAAAGCGGCGAATAAAACGAGCAATTTCCTCGATCGTGCGATCAAGCTGTAAGTCTTCAATGTAGGAAAAGAACTTGAAAAAGTTCACAACCATGGGAATGTGCTGCGGAGGAATAAAGTATGCAAGCACAGGAGAAACATTATTACTTGCTTTTGCAGCGACACAGCCTCGTGCGCATTCTGCTGCAAAAAACCAGTAAAAACTATGTACTATATTGGCAATATCTTTAAGCGCAACATATGAGCAAACAATATGCTGCTCCAGCGGCTCGGGTAAATTTTTTTCGTGATGAAAGCGTGTTGTGGCCAGATCAGCAGCAAAAACAGCGTTGAATTTGTCGTTTTCAGCCTTGTCTTCACGAGCAAAGGCCGTTAAAGCCTCCCAGCAACGATCAAATTCTTTGATGCTACCCGTTTTCTGCAACACATCAATTGCTTGCACCAGGGCTTTGCTTTGTATTTTTTGCTTGAGAGCCTCAAATGGAAAGTCTTTTAGCACACGCAAAACATCTACCTGCAGCTCTTTTTGTTGCTTGGAAAGCTTGGTAGCAGTGTTAAAAAACCACGAGTATGCATCAAATTTATGCATCTGTTTGGCGCGTGCCCGCTGTCCCTGCTGCACAAACCAATCCGCTATATCGTCCGTTTTACCCTCTATGAGCTCAGAACAAAAGCGTCTGTACTGGTCCAGGTCACGCACATATGATCGTAGCTCGCACATTTTACGGTGAACCAAAAAAACATCGCGTGATGCGCGAATATCTTTATATAAAGGCTCATCGAATCGAGGCAAGCAACGACACGAATAATCATTATTAGAAAAAGGGGGAGAAAAGGATGTTGACGATGCAGATAAGACGCACCATCCAACGAATGCAGCACCCAATACAAGCACTCGCGTTAGTATTCTCATTGTATACCCATCTACCTAGTCTGTCTGTAAGAGTACAGCCTACACTAAGCCACCAGGACCATAGTACAAAAAATCAGAGTGGGTCTCAAGGAATGTAAAAAATATGGCGTATATGCGCTTTTTTGCGTGGCCTGAACAAAAAGAAATTGGCTTGCAAGCTATCTTCATGGTTTGCATAGCTCGCGAGCCAATTTCCCATGCCCCCACAACCCAATGTTCACTTTGATGGATTTATTCTAACCGAAGACAAGAGCGAAGCGTAAGTCTTTTAAATTTTTACTACCAGAAATAGCGTTGATTCCGACAAAATCGCTTGTCAACTTTGACACACAAAACTTCCAACAAGTCCAAGACGGGGCTATACTACCCTTAGAAGGTAAACGTATCGCAAGCCTATATCCGACAGGCAGAACAATGTCAATCCCCGTACAGACCACTATCCATCCCCACATCCAGAAGCTTTTTCAAAAAAGTTTCCGCTGGACCCTGGCGGGCAGCATTATGTACGAAACACTCAAGATAGCCCACTGCTTTCTGCTAC
>JAHFBR010000023.1 GCA_023249955.1 bacterium | reverse complement strand
ATGAAGCACCAAGATATTCTCTGGAGCATATAGGTTATCGAGCTTAACAAAGCGCTCAATCTTATCATTGCCTTGCTCTGAAAGGTGCACAGAGCGGGCCTTTTCGTCAATTTCGTAATCTTCTTTGGTTAGTGTCAATACCGCACGATTAGCAAGCTCATACAGGTTGCTTCCACGCTCGCTGGGGCCTGAAATAATCAGGGGCGTACGCGCTTCATCAATCAAGATAGAGTCGACTTCGTCAACAATGGCAAAATGCAAGTCACGTTGCGCAAGGTCGGTGGTATCAAACTTCATATTATCGCGCAGATAATCGAACCCAAATTCATTATTGGTTCCGTAAGTAATATCTGCTGCGTAGGCGATTTTACGCTCGCCATCGCTCATGCTGTTTTGAATCACGCCGACTTCAAGACCTAAAAACTTATAAATATTTCCCATCCACTCAGCATCACGCTTAACAAGATAGTCGTTAACCGTAATCAAATGCGCACCTTTACCCTCAAGCGCGTTCAGATACAACGGAAGCGTTGCCATGAGGGTTTTTCCCTCACCGGTTCTCATTTCAGCAATTTTTCCACTATGCAAAACCATGCCACCAATCAACTGTACGTCAAAATGGCGCATGCCAAGCGTACGCTTGCTCACTTCACGAACTACAGCAAAAGCTTCTGGCAAAATTAAATCAAGCGATGCACCCTGAGCTATACGCTCACGAAATTCAGCGGTCTTGCCAGCCAAATCCTGATCGCTCAACGCACTGACCGCAGCCTCAAGTTCATTAATTCTTTGCACCATTGGACTTAAGCGTCCGAGTTCTCGCTCATTTTGGGTACCAAAAATCTTTGCTAATAGTTTTGCAATCATTGGCTTTTCCTACTGTTTTTTAAAAACCTGATCATGAAAGGGCTAAACCGTTGTTCGTACCTTCAGGCTTTTTTTGTACACGATATCTCATCATCATTACGCCCAAAAACGCAGATCTAATACTACCACAAAAGGCCTCAGGATAAAACTTTTTGATAATCTTAGCAGCACGCCCCTCTTTTGAAGCTCATCAAGGGGCTCGCCGCTGCATTATCACCAAGATCTTTACAAAAGAAAACAATTGGCATAAGGTGATACCTAAGAAAAATGGCCATTTTCCTCTGTCAGCATGCATTTCTTGAAGGAAGCAATGACGCACGTTCAACGTTCAGACTCAGCGTCCGGCAAAAAAACCGCTGGGCCTGGTTACAATATTGGCAAAGTTTTGCGCATCAGCGGCACTGTTGTTGATGTGCAGTTCAGCGATAAAGCGGTTCCGCATATTCTTAACAAACTGCTTATTTTGCGTTCAGAAAAAAACGGCTCTGACGTCTATGCAAAGGCCCTTGAGCAACATCTGGCAGATCAGAATATTATTAATCTTGAAGTTGCACAGCATCTGGGTGACGGCATTGTGCGTTGCATAGCACTTGAACCCTTGGACGGCATCAGGCGCGGACTTGAAGTTCTGGATACCGGCAGCCCTATTATGGTCCCCGTCGGCAAGGCCGTCTTGGGACACATTTTTGACGCAATGGGCAGAACCATTGATGGTGCCAAGGAACCGGTACAAGGACCCCGCTGGCCCATTTATCGCGAAGCCCCCAGCTTGATCGAACAAAAAACTACCGAAGACATCCTAGAAACCGGCATTAAAGTTTTAGATCTTTTAACCCCCTACGTCAAAGGGTCTAAAATTGGCCTCTTTGGCGGTGCAGGGGTTGGTAAAACCATTATTGTTCAAGAGCTTATTCGCAACGTCGCCAAAGAACACGGTGGCTATTCAGTCTTTGTGGGCATTGGCGAGCGCACGCGCGAAGGTAACGAGCTCTGGCTGGAAATGAAATCTTCTGGCGTTCTGGAAAAAACGGCCCTGGTTTTTGGCCAAATGGGCGAAATGCCAGGAGCGCGACTGCGCGTTGGTCTGACCGGTTTGTCGATGGCCGAATATTTTAGAGACGAAGAAAATAAGGACACTCTGCTGTTTATTGATAATATTTTTCGCTACGTACAAGCCGGCCTTGAGGTTTCTGCCCTGTTGGGACGCATGCCTTCGGCCGTTGGTTACCAACCAACGCTGGCTTCCGAGATGGGAATGTTGCAAGAACGCATTACCAGCACGCACCAAGGGTCGATTACCTCCATTCAAGCTGTGTATGTTCCGGCTGACGATTACACCGATCCTGCACCAGCAACCACTTTTCAGCACTTGGATGCAAGCACCGTTCTTTCACGTAAAATTGCCCAAGCCGGGCTTTATCCGGCGGTTGACCCACTTGAGTCAGTCTCCAAGGGCCTCAAGCCCAGCGTTGTGGGCCAAAAGCATTACGATGTTGCCCGCACAGTACAGCAAATTTTACAAAAATATCGAGAACTTCAGGACATCATCGCCATCTTGGGCATGGACGAGCTTTCTGATGCAGACAAGCTCACCGTCAACCGGGCAAAGAAAATACACAACTTCCTGACTCAGCCCCTCTTTGTGGCCGAACAGCACACCAACATGCCTGGCCGCTTTGTAAGGCGTGAACAAACCGTACAAGATTTTGAAAAAATCATCTCGGGTGAATGTGACCAAATGCCAGCTCAGGCGTTTTATATGGTTGGCACCCTGGACGAGGCATACGAAAAAGCCAAAGTAAGCATTTAAGTTTGATCATGGAACCACTGTATTTTACTTTCGAAATCATCACACCCACCACCACCACCACTCACATTGTTGAGTGGGTTGAGATCGAAAGCCCAACCGGTAGCTTTTTGGTGGGACCGCAGCACAGCCCACTTGTATCGATCATCAAGAATAAAAGCTCCATTATTTACAAAAATGCAAATGCTCAAACCTGCACCCTGGACGTTTCACAGGGCATCTTTAAGGTTGACGCCACCAAAGCAATTGCCCTTCTTGATCAATAAATTCTGCCGGTTTAAGTTTGACTCTTAGATGGCTTAGTGGTAAGATATTTGCATCATCGCAATTATTCTCTTGTGAGATCCTGTGGAGCTGCACTCGTACGCAACAAATTGTAAAAGTTAACGTATAGAAAGTGTTGTGCGGACCATGGGTTTTTTATTTTTTTAGGGTTGTAGGAACATGGGTCACAGAATTATCCGCGCCTTGTGGGGAGACCTACGCGGAGCGGAGCTTAAGAAGTTTTCTCTTCTGGCATTAGGCTTTTTCTTTTTGATTGGCTCTTGGTGGCCACTCAAGACGCTTAAGGACAGCATTTTTATCAACATGATAGGCCCCTTGCATCTTCCTGAAGCAAAGCTTGCCTCCCTGTTGCTCTTTTTTCCGCTTGTACTTCTTTATTCAAAATTAGTCGATCACTTTTCAAAAGAAAAACTGATCTATGTCTTTATCTCAGCGTATGGAGCCATGGGCCTGGTCTTGGTTTATTTTCTGATGCACCCACAGATTGGGCTACAAAACCCAGAAGTAAACCCAAAGCGCTGGCTCGGCTGGATCTTTTATCTGTTCTGCGAAAGCTTCATCTCGTTGATGCTTGCGCTGTACTGGTCTTTTATTAACGACATCACGACAACTGAATCGGCAAAAAAGGGCTATGGCCTGATTATTTTTGGCACACAGCTGGGCGGACTGATTTTTACTATCCTTGGCAACTACTTATCGTACGATGCTTCACAATACGCCGTCAGTGCACCCAGAATCGCGCTCATCTCGGTCATCATGTTTTTTGGCGTAGCAATCGTCGTCTTTATTTTGCAACACGTCGTTGGACGCGAAAATCTTGGTGGTTACGAAGATGAGATCAAAAGCACCAAGGCTATTCCTGATCAAGTTGGCTTTTTGGACGGGCTTAAGCTGTTGCTAACACACCCTTACGTTATGGGTATCTTTGCCCTCATCTTTTTTCAAGAACTTATTTCAACCATGATGGGCTTTCAGCTCTCTTTACTGGTTAAAGCCACATACCAAGAGCCTGGACTGGTTAACAAATTTTTGTTCGATTTTGCGCTATGCGTACAAGCAATTGCCTGCTTATTTGGTCTAATCGGCACATCATTCTTTCAACGCAAGCTGGGCATCAGGTCTTCGCTCATTGCTTATCCAGCACTTCTGGGTTTGTTTATTTTTTGCTACCTCATAAATCCAACACTCCAGACTATTTTTTATGTCATGCTGATTGCAAAAGCACTTGGATACGCACTTAATCAACCAGCAAAAGAAGTTTTATACATCCCGACCTCTCGCAGCATCAAGTATAAGTCCAAAGCATGGATTGACATGTTTGGCTTGCGATTTGCAAAGGCATCGGGCTCTGCCGTCAATCGCGCCGTTGGGCCAATTGTCCTTTTGACTGGATCATTTGCCTTAGGCCTTATTTTTGTATGGATTTTCTGCGCCTGCTTGATCGGCACTAAATTCAGAAAAGCGGTCGCAAACAAAGAACTGATTGAATAACAACGAAAGGGTTGGGATTTTATAGTTGGGATACCGCAATTGTCATTTTCTAAAACGTAACGTATTAATGTTTCACAATTTGAGGAGGACTTTATGTTTTCTCGCATAGCCCGCGCATTATGGGGCGATTTGTCTAAAGAAGAAATTAAACGGTTTGGGATGCTCTCTTTTACGTTCCTGTTTATCATTGGAACCTACTGGTTGATGCGTCCGCTTAAAGACGCTCTTTTTATGAAGATCGTTGGCAAGCTCTACATTCCCTACGCCAAAATGGCATCCTTCTTCTTCATCGTTCCCCTGATTCTTTTCTACTCAAAGCTCGTCGATCTTTTTGAAAAGCACAAGCTGTTTTATGTTATCTGCGGATTCTATGCAGCGCTCTTTTTGACGATTGCATACTTTCTGGCACATCCAACCATCGGACTTGCAAACACCGCACAAGACAAGGGTCGCATTTTGGGCTGGGTCATTTACCTTGGCATCGAAAGCTTTGGCTCTTTGGTTGTTGCACTGTTCTGGTCATTTGTTGCAAGTACCACCGATTCATCATCGGCTAAACGCGGCTACGGCTTGATTATCGCCGGTGCTCAAGTTGGTTCCATCGCTGGCCCAACTTTGGCTACTTATGCTGAATACATCGGTATGCCACAGCTTTCAGCAATCGTTGGCGTTGGCATCTTGATGGTCCCTGTACTCATCATGGTTTTCGTTTCAATGTATCCTACCGCTAAAGCTGAAAAGGCTAGCGAAAAGAAGGCAACAGGACCTATCGAAGGTCTTCGTTTGCTGTTTAGCCAACCATACCTGATGGGTATTTTGGGCGTTGCAACATTGTACGAAGTCATTGGTACCATTCTTGACTATCAAATGAAATTCGTTGCAGATGAAACATACCACTCTGCAGAAAAAGTTGCACAGTTCCTTGGTTTCTTCGGTCAAAGCACCAATGCTCTTTCATTGGTTTTTGCACTGATCGGAACTAGTTTTTTCATCAGACGTTTTGGTTTGACCTTCTGCTTGGTTATGTTCCCATTGACCGTTGCAGGCGTCGTAACCTACGTATTCTTTGCACCATCGCTCTGGGCACTTTTTGGCGCCATGGTTGCCATCAAAGGTTTGAGCTATGCGCTTAACAACCCTTGCAAAGAAATTATGTACATCCCAACCAGCAAAGACGTTAAGTTCAAAGCTAAAGGCTGGATTGACGTATTTGGCGGCCGTTCTGCAAAAGCAACCGGCTCTGGTATCAATGCATTCTTTACCCAAATGACTGATTTGATGATCTACGGATCCATCATCTCATTGGGTATTGTTGGCGTTTGGATTTTGATCGCACTCTATGTTGGTAGAAGCAATGAAAAGCTCACCACAGAGGGCACGATCATTCAATAACGCGGCATACGCATGAGTTATTTAAAAGGGTCAGCACATTACGGCTGGCCCTTTTTTTATGTCTCTTTTAAAAAGGCGAAGGAGTTTGTATGATCTCTAGGCTTATAACACTGCTATGGGGCGACCTCTCGCGCGAAGAGCTCAAAAAATTCGGCATGCTTGCATCCATCTTTTTTCTGATCATTGGCTCATATGCTATGGTACGGCCACTCAAAGATGCCGTCTTTATGCGCACCGTCGGCAAGCTTTATCTTCCCTATGCACGCATTGCTTCGTTTGCACTTCTTATCCCTCTCCTTTTGCTGTACGCAAAACTGGTCGATCTGTTTCAAAAACATCAGCTTTTTTACATCATCTGCTCGTGCTATGTTGCACTCTTTTTATTCATCTCATACGCCCTCACCAGTCCAATGCATGGTCTTGCTAACACCACGCAGGATAAATGGCGCTTGTTGGGCTGGCTGCTTTTTGTCAGCATCGAAACCTTTGGCTCGCTGGTTGTTGCACTCTTTTGGTCGTTCGTGGCCAATCGCACCAACACAGCCACGGCAAAGCGGGGATATCCACTGATTGTTGTCGGAGCCCAAGTGGGTTCGCTCCTGGGTCCAGAGATGGCAAAGCGCGCGTCATGGATTGGCGTTCCACGTCTTGTTTTTATCGTTGCATGCACCATAGCTTTGATTGCACTGGGTATTAGGATATTCACCGCTTTGAGTGACGAAAACTATAATGCTCCTGAAAAAGAACATCACACGGGCCCCATCGAGGGGTTGCGTCTACTGCTGAAACGGCCGTACCTGCTTGGCGTTTTGTGCATTGCCACGTTTGGTGATATTGTTAGCACTATTCTTGAATATCAAATGATGCTCTGTGCCGATGATACCTACGCATCCATTGAAAAAGTTATCGAATTTTTTAGTTTTTATGTACAAAGCTTCACCATTATTGCGTTGGTGTTTGCGATCATGGGCACCAGCTTTTTTGTTCGTCGCTTTGGACTCACCTTTTGTTTGGTAATGTATCCCCTTGCTACGGCAGCCGTTGTTGTTCTGGTTTGGCTCAAACCACTGCTATGGGTACTATTTGGTGCCATGATCACCATTAAAGGCCTGAGCTACGCGCTCAACGTACCATGCAAAGAGATGTTGTATATCCCCGCAAGCACTGATATTAAATTTAAAGCTAAAAGCTGGATTGATGGCGTCGGCAGCAGATGGTCTAAAGCACTGGGCGCTGGCATTAACGCCTGCTTTGTCAACAGTGCACACTTGGTGTTTTTTGGATCGCTTGTCTCATTGGGCATTATTGGTTCGTGGGTCATGATTGCTTTTTTCGTTGGAAAAAAGAACGAGCAACTGGTGCGTGACGGCAAAATTATAGAATAATTTTATGCGCTCCTTTTGCATGTAAAATGTGATATGCTAGGAGCGCTTTTCTCCCCCCCTGAAAAATGGATGCTATCATGATTGATGCGATAAAAAATAGTTTTAATAATTTTGTACAACGTGAACTGAATGAGCAACAACGTGCTGCTGTTCTGCAAAAAGACGGCGCACTCTTAATTATTGCAGGCGCAGGATCAGGCAAAACACGCGTTATAACATCGCGCATTGCACATATGATTATTAACGAAAAAATCGAACCACGCAGCATCGTGGCACTTACTTTTACCAACAAAGCGGCCGGCGAGATGAAAGAACGCTTGATCAATCTTTTTCAAGCACACTACCAACTGCCATTCATTGGAACCTTCCACTCATACTGCCTTTTGCAACTGCGCACCCATCCAACGCTCCTACAGTTTCCAAGCTTTTCAATTCTGGACGCTGATGATCAGCTGGATCTGATTAAAAAGATTTCAAAAAAATATGCGCTGGCAAAGCACATTACCCCATCGTCAGTGTGTTCTCAAATCTCCAACTACAAGAACAAAATGGTGGGTACCGACAATCCTGACGTCAGCGTAGAGCTCTTTTCGCCGCTGATGCGCGAAATTTATTTGGAGTATGAAACCGAAAAATCACGCGCTCATTGCTTTGATTTTGACGATCTGATCTTGACGGTGCTTCAACTGCTCAAAAATAACAAGACCTTTAAGCAACAATTTCAAACCAATGTTCGCCATATTTTGATTGATGAATACCAGGATACCAGTCAGGTTCAGCACAACTTGTTGCTGTCTATGGCGCTGAATGCAAAAAAGAAGCTCGCACTCGACTCATTGTGCGTAGTGGGCGACGAAGACCAATCGATTTACTCGTGGCGGGGCGCCACCGTGGCAAATATGCTCAAATTCCAACAAGATTTTGCACCAGTAACCTGTGTTAAAATCGAACAAAATTACCGCTCAGTACAACCTATTTTGGAAGCAGCAAACGATGTTATCGGCAACAATCGCCTACGTAACCCAAAAAATCTGTGGTCAACGCGTGCGGCAAAAAACAGACTCCTGGTCGCAGCCTGCCAATCGGGTGATCAAGAGGCCTCGTTCATTGCGATATTATTGAAATGTATTGCCCAGAAAAAAAAGCTGAATAACGTCGCCATTTTATATCGCACCCACTTTCAATCGCGCTCCATCGAAGAGGCGCTCATTCATCATGCCATCCCGTATCGCATCATTGGCGGCATTCGTTTTTATGAGCGCAAAGAGATCAAAGACCTGCTGGCATATCTGCGCCTCGTGCTGAATCCATACGATAAAATCAGCGCCCTGCGCATTATCAATACACCAAGCCGCGGACTGGGGCAAAAATTTGAAGACTCATTTGTGGTGAGCTGGACGCAAAACCCACTACTGAACATGAAGCAACTTATCGATTGGTTGCTGAAAAACCCTGACGCTGACTTGGGCAAAAGCAAGCAAACATCATTGCGCGAGTTTCTGGAAATTTTTCAGGGCCTTGATACAACCACGACGCCAAGCGCATTGCTTGATACCATTTTGGCCCGCACGCGCTATCTTTCATACCTTGCCGATGCCTATGATATGCAAGAGGCGCAAACAAAAATAGAAAACGTGCAGGAGTTTGTGCAGGCGGTAATGGTTTTTGAACGCAAATTTAACGACTCAAGCGCACACACTCAGCGCCCACCAAACCAAAGCATGCTCGAAGCATTTTTGCATGAAGTAGCGCTGCTTCAGGAAAAAATTGAAGATGAAAAAGACCATAACTTTGTACAAATGATGACGCTGCATGCCGCCAAGGGCCTTGAGTTTGATACCGTTATTATTGCCGGCCTAGAAGAAGGCCTTTTGCCAAGCTCACGATCGCTTAATACCAACGAGGACCTTGAGGAGGAACGTAGACTCATGTACGTTGGCATGACGCGCGCTAAAGAGCACCTCGTTCTTTTTAACGCGGCTTCACGGTTCACCTTTGGCCAGATCATCGACTACCCACCATCACGGTTTTTGAAAGAGATCCCACGCGCCTTGGTACAAATTGCTGATTTTGAAGAGGCGTCCCCACTGCAGGCGCGCTCATTTTTTGAGCGCTGGTTGTATAACCAAGCAATGCCAGCCCCAGCCCCAACTCCAAAACCAGTTGCTCTAAAGCCGACATTTGCGGCAAAACCAAAAGCGTTAGCGCAGCCCAAAACACCAGGTATTGGGTGGGCAAAAAACCAGACGGTTTACCATCAAAAATTTGGCGCGGGCCTAGTCGCTGAAGTAGAACGGGCCCCGGAGCAAGAGCTGTATGTTACCGTCATGTTTAAGGGTGGCAAGAAGAAGATCTTGTCGCGCTTCTTGCAAAAAATGTAAATATTGCCGCAAAAACCGATCTTTTTGACGATCAAGACAGTGCGTATTAATCTACTCAAACTATGAATACAAAACGATACGCACTGATACTATTATTCGCGCTTTTTTGCACCTCTGCAAACCCGCACGCCCCGCATGCACAAGATGATCATTGTGATGGCGGGTTCAAATCTGACCTGGTCCTGGTCGGCCTCCTGGGAGCTCTTTGCTGGATAACAGCACCAGACCACGTTAAACAAAACCTGCAAAAGCAAATTTACCCAGGGAAACTTGCGTCCAATTTTCTTACCGAATACAGCTCATGGATGCTTGCACTGTGCGCGCATGAAGCTGGCCACGCCTTGGTTGCAAGCCACATTACCGGGCAACCAAGCACCATTCATATTGGTTCCACAACACCAGACTCAGACCCCTTGTTCACCATAGGTAATATCAATGTCAACAGCTTGGATCCAAAGCACGGCGTCACCATGACCGACATACGCGACAGCGCCACAATTATGGACAAATGCAAAGCGCTTGTAACTGAGTACTGTGCACAACACAAGATTCAACCAACATCCATCACCCCGCAACAACTTCAAGAAATTTTTCAAAGCCCAGAATATCAGGCGCTACAACAACAACTGGGCCCCACTCGCGCTCAACGCGCCGCCATTTTGCTGGCGGGTGGCGTGGGGGGCATCATTGGATACCACCTGGTACAAGCTTTGTTAACCAAAAAAATCCGTTTCAATCACATAACGCTGCACCAACTGATGGGCGCTCTGCTTCCTATGACCACGTCAAACGACGGTGCCGCTTTGTGGCGCGAATGCCTGGGCGTTCCAGAAGATGTCATCCAAAAATTCATCGACTATGCACCCTACTTTGCCATCATGGGGGAAATAATGGTAAGCGCAAGCAATCCTGACAACACCCCCAACACACAGCCACACACCATCGCACTGATTGGACTGATCAACTTTTTTACACGCGGGTACCTGCGCTTTCACGCATAGCAAAAAATCATGAACAAGTACTTTAAGTTTTTTTTATTTTTTATTCTGTGCTGCGCAAAACTTTCTGCTCAAACAAAAATTCCTGTTCTGTTTGCTCATGGCTTTGGCGGCAGCAAAACACGACGCCTGTTGTACACCAAAGGGTACGAGCAACTGGTGTCATTTTTTTATCAAGAAAAAAAGACCACACCAGCACAGCAACACTTTCTTTTTGACCGCGCTCACCACCGTGTTATTGGTTTTAATTTTAGTGACATTCACCTCGATCTTGGCATTTATGGCAGCGTCCCCAACCCCCTTGCCACCCACTTGGCACAACATGACGATATCA
>JAHFBR010000137.1 GCA_023249955.1 bacterium | reverse complement strand
GTTCATGGGTAACTCTAGGTGACTCAAACTGCTGGGAAGCCTTGCAACAACTTCAAAAAAACGGCCATTGAGTGTTTTGAGTTCAACCGTTACGCCAATGCTTCCGGCTTGCGGCAACTGCACCTGTTCGTTAAGACTACAATATCCAGTCATACTTATGAGCACAAATCACCCCTTTTGGTTAATCTAACCACCTAAATTTGCATACACGTTTTGAACATCATCAAGATCGTCAAGCGCTTCAAGAAATTTATAAACGCTCTCTTCTTGCTCTTTCTCAGTCAAAGCAACCGGGCTTTTTGCAACCCATTCAAGCGCTGCTGACTCAATTTTGAGCCCTGTTTGCGCAACCGTCTTTTTGATCAGATCAAGGTCGCTCATTTTGCAGGTGATGGTAAAAATGCTGTCATCCAAGCGTACATCATCAACGTTGTAATCAAGCAGTTTTTCAAGCAGTTCATCTTCAGAGATACTTCCAGATGCTCTAACAACACCTTTGTGTTCAAACATCCAAGCAACAGATCCGGTTTCACCCAAGTTGCCGCTGGCCTTGGTAAACTGATGGCGCAGATCGGACACCGTGCGATTTTTGTTGTCGCTGAGCGTTTCAACCATAACAGCGGTACCAAAGGGTCCATAGCCTTCGTAGGTAAAGGCCTCGTACGCGGCACCACCGGCAAGCTCACCGGTTCCTTTTTTGATAGCCCTGGTAACATTGTCCAGCGGCATATTCACTTCTTTGGCTTTATCAAGAATCAAACGTAATTTTGCATTACCGGCAGGGTCACCACCGCCTTCGCGTGCTGCAACGGTAATTTCACGCACCAGCTTGGTAAAAATCTTACCTCGCTTGCTGTCTTCTTTTGCTTTTTTATGTTTTATCGTCGACCATTTAGAATGTCCAGACATGGCAACTCCTAGAAAAAGCTTATAATTGGCTGTTGTATTAACCAATCGAGCGTACGAACAAATACACGGATTTAAGTAATGTATCGCGTTTTGTGCGACTTGTCGATACCAACGGCCAACACGTTAAACTGATCTTGATAACAAAAAAGTGTTGCCTTTCTGATGAATAAAAAGATATTGATGAACGAAACGTTTTATGGTTTTTTTATTCAACTCCAAGGAGATTGTATGGTTCGCATCTTACTGCTTCTGATATTCACAATGCACTTCGCTATCGCCACCCCAGCACAACCGATCATCCAACGCTGCTTCCCGGACCATAGCCCCGAAGTTCTTGCCCGTGTTCGTGCTGGCAATAAAATGTGTCCCCAAGAGATCTCTGCGCGCACACAACGCCGTGTGACTGCGCAAGCAGCCCTGAGCAAGTTCATGAACCTTTCTCTTACTACAGACCAAGTGCCTGACATCAGTCTTGTTTGCAGCGGCGGTGGGTACCGCGCGGCACTCTGCACCCTTGGCATGTTGCGCGGGCTTGCAAAAATTGGTCTTTTGGATGCAACGCTTTACTGCTCCGCCACTTCGGGCGCAACATGGACCATTGCTTCGTGGATGTCACATAACATGAACCTTGATGACCTTACCGCATTCATTAAAGAACAAGTAAATTACACGCTTGATTTTGAGGACCTTGATACCATTCAAATCATTGAAAGCATGGTACAAAAGCTTGGCAACGGTCGTAGCGTTTCGCTCAATGATATTTGGGGCGGCATTCTGTCCAATGTCTTTTTGAGCTCTAATACCAATGTCGATAATGGCAACGTTGTTCGTTTTTCAGATTTAGCGCCCCAAGTTGCAGCCGGCCTCCACCCAATGCCCATTTTTTTGAGTGCAATCGGCAACACATCCCCTTCATATCAATGGGCAGAACACACCCCTTTTGAATGTGGCAGCCCCTATCTGGAGGCGTGGGTGCCAACCACTGCCTTTGGAAAAAAGTTTGATCGCGGAGCAAGTCACGATCCATCCCCAGAAGAAAGCCTGGGGTACATGCTCGGCTTTTGTGGATCGGCGTATGCCATCAATTTTTCTGATCTGATTCAGGGGGTCAAAGAGACCATGCAAACTGAGCACAATCTTTCAGTCCCTACTGACTGGCTGTCATGGCTGCCGAGCGGCGACGGTACGCGTATTTCGCCACCCAAGGTGTGGAACTTTGCCAACAAAGTTAAAGGTTGCCCACTGTCATCATCGTCAGAAATTACGTTTGTTGATGGCGGACTCGTTTTTAATATCCCCATCCCAGCGCTGCTGCGACGGAATGTTAAACTGCATATTATTTGCGATGCAACGGCTGACGCACTATCGGTTGCCAACAATGATATGCACATCGTTCAAAGCTACCTCAAAAAATATATTTATCCCTTTCCACCCATCGATTATCCATCACTGGTGACACAAAAAATCAGTCTACTCACCCATCCAACTAATCAACAGGCACCAATCGTTGTCTATCTTCCAAACTTTGCCTCTTTTTCTAGCTTCAAACTTTCGTACACCACCGAAGAGTTTGACCAAGTTGTCGGCGGCATGGAGGAGGCAGTGGTTCAAAATGCCGAGGTTTTCAGGCAGGCCATTGCATTGGCGCTGCAACAAATAACCAAGACACGTTCGGCTAAGCCCCAAGAAAAGAAACAAGGATGCGTGCCGTGCCAACAGAAACGTCGAAAAGATCAGCAGAACGCTGCGTAGGACGAACGGTGTTTTAAGCCCCCATTTTTCATTTTCTTGTACTTTCGATATACTGGCTCCATCGTTACAATCAACAAGAAAGTACGTATGAAAAAATACACATCCCTCTTTCTGGCTCTCCTTTTTATGGTGGGTACAACATTGAACAACACGCCCATTTTCAACAGTTCGTTAACCGTAAACCAGCAACCGCCCCTGGCACAAGTACGCCAAGGTAGCGGCCTATCACCGCAAGAGATCACTGCTTTG
>JAHFBR010000136.1 GCA_023249955.1 bacterium | reverse complement strand
TCGTGGCAATATTTTGACCACCAGTGCTGATCAAGACATCACGCTGTATCTGTATTTTATTTCGCAGTTCAAAGTGTTACTGCACTATCTATTTATCTTCTTTTGGCCATTTAGCCTGAGCTTTGATTATGACGTCAGACTAGCGCAGCATTTTTATGATCTGGATGTTCTGGTGCCCTTGCTGATTTGTGCAGGGTTGTTTGCAGGAGCTGTGTGGCTCTATAGACGCCAAGAACACATGCTTGTGGTGTTTGGTCTATTGTGGTTTGCACTTGCTATGGTACCGCGCGCCAGTATCATTCCATCAACTGAATTGATCTGCGATTACAAGACGTATCCAGCATCATTTGGCATGATGTTATTGCTTGCTTACGCGCTGGTTCAGGCGGCTTGTTATGTGATGCAAAAAATATCGGTTGTTGCCTTTAATCAAAGAACAATGTCGGCACTTGCTGGCTCAGTGGGTGTTTTTTGTATTGTTATGAGCATTTACAGCGGCGTGCGCAATGTGGTGTGGCGCTCAGAGATCGATTTTTGGGGTGATGCAATTGCAAAGGCACCAAAGGCTCGTGGCTTTAACAACTACGCAATCGCGTTGTGGGAGTCCGGCAAGCAAGAAGAGGCTCTTGCGTATTTTCATAAAGCGATCGAAAAAGATGATTTCTATGCAGAGCCGCACGTTAATCTGGCAACCATTTATCAGATGCGCAATGATCAAGACAAAGCATTTGACCACTACAAACGTGCGCTTGAAATTGGTGAGGCTCATCCAGAGCTTTTCAATAATCTGGGCATGTTGCATTTTAGTAATCAGTCGTGGGATGCGGCAGAATACTGCTTAAAAGAGGCGGTCAAACTGCGTCCATACTACAGCAAGTCACAATGCAATCTTGGCAAAGTGTATCAAGTAAAGAACAAGCGCGAGGAGGCTCTTGCGTGCTATGAAAATGCAATCAGGGGTGATTATCAAGATGCAGAAATATATTATCTACATGGTTCTTTGAGCCTCGAGATGGGCAAAATAGATAATGCTCTTGCAAGTCTTGAAAAAATCGATAAAAACTATCAGGACACAGCGTTTTTGGTGGGTTGTTGTTATTACAACCGTCCTAGTTATGCAAAGGCTGCTGAATACTTTGCCTTTGCGCATCAAAAGGATCCACAAAATGCGGTGTATGCATATAATTATGCGCAGACATTGCTGAATTTACGCAGATTTGATCACGCATTGAAGTTGTACGATCAGTGTATGAACAGCGCGCATGAATATCCATACATCAAGTTGCATCGAGCAAAATGTTTGTACGAAGTTGGCAGACGCGATGATGCTAAAAAATCGCTCAAAGAGCTGCTGACCAGCAAGCTACCCAAAGAGGTGCTCGATGACGCTGTGGCGTTGCAAAAGGAATTGAAACTAACATAACACTTTATTGGTGGAGACCGGCGCTATGATGCTGACAGAACTGACTATGTGGTCGCAGAAACTAAAAGATGGATTACAACTTGCCCATAGTTTTTATCAAGATCATGGCGCTAGTCTTCCCAAACACATTACCAAGATAGCCTTTGTTGGCATGGGTGGTTCGGGTGTTGCTGGCCGCATCATGAAAACATTTCTTGATCGCAAACCGGGCATCACCACCATCATTGTTGATACCCCCATTGTTCCCGAAAGCATCGATACGCAAACCTTGGTGTTTGTCATGTCCTATTCCGGCCAGACCTGGGAGACGTTGGATGTCCTGGAAGCGATAACGCAAAAGTTTATTCCGACCATAGTCCTGGCACACGGAGGCCGTGCTATCGAGATTGCCCAAGCCAAAGATTTACCGTTTCTTTTGCTGCCTCAATCGTTAACCCCGCGCTCGGCATTAGGCACGTTTTTGAGCTTTTTAAGTGGCCTTTTTGACCTGATGGGCATCCTGCCTGGAACGGCCATGGTTAATCAGTGGGTCAAAGAAGTCGAAAAATACGTCCCGTCTTTTGTAGAGGGTGCTTATTTTAAAGATTTTCTAGGTGCAATTAACAATCCTGATGTGATGCACGTGTGGGGTATTGGTGGCGATAGCGCTGCTGCGGCCTATCGAGCCTCAACCCAGTTTAATGAAAACAGTAAGCAGCAGGCCGTTTTCAATGTTTTTCCAGAGCTGATGCACAACCTGATGGTGGGGTTTGAAAAGTTCGATCAGCCACCTGTTGTGCTCTGGTTTCATACCGATTTTATCCCTGCCCATCTGAGTGTTGCGGTTCAAACAATAAGCGAGATTTTGCGGGAAAAGCAGGTGCTTCTTTACAAACCGCCTATTTTTGGGGATACTTTTGAAAGCCAAGTGTTTACCATGATCCTATGGGCAGATTTTGCTTCTTACCATCTAGGACTGGCTCGTGGCGTCAATGTTGAGCGAGTTCAGATTATCGACGAGCTCAAAAAACGGCAAAAATCCAAAGGTATTAAGTAAGGGTTTACACCATGAAACCAGAAATTCATCCACAAATTCACGAAGTTACTGCCCGCTGTGCATGTGGTAACGCATTCCAAACCATTTCAACACAGCAACGCATCGAAACCGATATTTGCTCCAGCTGCCATCCGTTTTACACGGGTCAACAAAAGTTTGTTGATACAGCCGGACGTATTGAAAAATTCCAAGCACGTTACGAAACTGCAAAAGCAAAGCCAAAAAAAGAGGCTAAGAAAAAGTAACTGCTGCTCAGATTGTAAGAGCACTTTGGCGTATGTGCCAAGGTGCTCTTTTTTTATGGTCGCATAGCGAATGAGGTGTGTGTATGATCAATTGGAATGCCCTGCAACAAGAATACGATCAACTTATAGAAAAGCTGGCTAGTTCTGATCTTGATTCACGAACACGAGCTCAACATCAAAAAAGAACATCACAGCTTTCAGAAGTGTTGA
>JAHFBR010000022.1:5380-11236 GCA_023249955.1 bacterium | reverse complement strand
GGTGCAATCGTTGCACCCGTCAGGTAAATCTTGCCGGCGCTCGCAGCTGCCCATCATGCGGCGGAGAGCTGATTCAGGAGCGTTACTGCCGCGAGTGCACAACGGTGTTTAGCCCAGATTCAGGCTATCGCTACTGCCCGTTCTGCAGGCAGGGAACGGCACTCTGCGCACGCTAATTTAAAATTCTTATCTAAGTAAAATATCGAACAGGTCAGGCTTTTCACGCCTGACCTGTTTTATTTTTATCAAAAGCTTTACCCCCTAGTCTAATTTCTATTAGAATATTAATAGAGGTGTAGATATTCAATCAAATCGAGGGGGAAGAATCATGAAATCGATTAAGTATATTATCGGAACCATCGCGCTGAGCGCACTTTTCATCTGTGCCGGCTGTACTAAAAAAGAAAAAACTATCGCAGGCGCGGTCATTGGCGCTGGCGCAGGTGCCGGTATCGGTGCTGCAGCTGGTGGTGGCGCTGGCGCTGCAGTTGGTGGCGTCGTTGGCGGCGTAACCGGCGGGCTTATTGGCCACAGCCTGGGCGACGACAAGAAAAACAAGAAGCACAAGCACGAAAAGCGTGAACGCACAGGCGGCAAGCGCAGAAATATGGATAAGTAAGTAATAAAACGTAACCTCCATAAAAAAGGCCTTATGCACTGCGCAAGCGTGTTGCATGAGGTCTTTTTTTATACTTTATGCTAAGCTCTGCAGGCTAAATGAGTAAACACACTTCTTTACATCAAAAAATATGAATACCGCTCATATGAATAACACTAAAAAGTTTTCTGTTCTGATTTTGACACTGACAATCGCCGGGTTCTCTTTGAATTATCTTTTTGCCATGCAACAACCGGTGGTCTACGACGACGACGTAGCAGTAGTAGACCAGGTAACAATTATCTCAAATGACGGCAACGATTTTACAATCCCTGTAGCAACCGCTCAACTTTCTGTAACCCTAAACGATCTTATCGGAGAGGTGGGCATCGGCGCACGGATACCGCTTCCAAATATCGATGGACCAACCCTTGCCCTGGTTGTTGAATGCCTAACTGCCATGGCCACAGAACCACCACAACAACACAAAAATACAGCACACGAATGTCTCCAAGCAACGCCTGCTCAAGACCTGATAAAGCTCATTGCAGCAGCAAATCATTTAGACATTCAGCCACTCATTGACGCAGCAACTAAATGTCTTGCCACAGTTGCCACTATTGATGATTGTCATACAGCGCTTGGAGTCATTAAAGCAGCTCCCCTCCTGCGCCGTGTGTGTATGAAGTTTTTGCAACCACAAGCCCTTACGGTACGCACATTCAGAGTCTATTCTGTCGCATGGAGCTTTGATGACGCCCACCTAGGCTTTGGATCAGAGGACCACAACGTCATTATTTTGGATCCTAAAACCGGGCAGCGTACACAAACACTCAAAGGACATCAACAACTCGTCCAAGCTATCGCATGGAGCCCTGATGGCACCTGCCTCGCCTCGGGATCATGGGACGAAAGTATCAAAATTTGGAATCTTGAAACAGGGGAATGTCTACAAACGCTTACAGGACACGATGACTGTATCAACACTGTTGCATGGAGTCCTCATGGCAAACTCTTTGCGTCAGGATCAGACGAAATTATCAAGATTTGGAATACTGATACATGGGAGTGTACACAAAACATCATAGAAAATCGCCAGCCCATCAACGCTATCGCTTGGAGCCCCAGGGGCACATGCCTCGCTGCAGGTGTAGGCAAAACTATCAAGGTTTGGGACCATGAGTGGGAAAATACGCAGACGCTCATAGGGCATAACAGAATAGTCCGCGCTATCGCATGGAGCCCTTGTAGCAAACTCCTCGCTACTGGTTCCGATGACCATACCATCAAAATTTGGCATCTTGAAACAGGGGAATGTCTACAAATGCTTACGGAACACGCAGCTTCGGTCTACTCTCTTGCATGGAACCCGGATGGCTCATGCCTTGCCAGTGGATCAAGCGACCATACCATCAAAATTTGGGATCCCCTCACCGGAGAATGCTTGCAAACCATTACAGGGCATACTGCGACAGCCACTTCTGTTGCATGGAGCTCCAAGGGTAAATATCTCGCCTCAGGATCAGACGACAGCGCCACCAAAATTTGGAATCTCAGGCCAACGCGGGCAGCAATTGAAGCTGCGCTACCAAGGATAACAGACAGGCGATTGGCAAGCTTTTTGAGACGTTGCTGGAATAGTATTAAGGGCATGTCCTAACCAGAATATCCTCGCCCTGTGTGTTGCAATGGAACCCTTTCTCTTTTATACTAAAAAGTCTCTAGGGGACCATTAAATCACATTAATTCAAGGTAAAAAAACGTGAGCACACTTCTTTCGATTAAAAATTTGCATGTTGCAGTTGAGGACAAAAAGGTTCTAGACGGCGTTTCGCTGGATATCAAACCCGGCCAAATGCATGCCATTATGGGCCCCAACGGCTCGGGCAAAAGCTCACTTTCTTACACCATCATGGGGCACCCCCGCTACACCATTACCGCTGGAACCATCCAGTTTGATGGGCAAGAGATCAATGCCCTGACCCCGGATAAGCGCGCAAAATTGGGTATTTTCTTGGCTATGCAACACCCCCTGGAAATTGAAGGTGTTAGTCTGAAAGATTTCTTGCGACAAGCCTACAACGCGCTGTATGACGGCACACCCAAGCAGCTGAGGCTCAAAGAGTTTGCGCAGCACCTGATCAAGCAGCTAGAAATGTTAAACATGGATTTAAGCTTTGCAGAACGCCCTATCAACGTCGGCTTTTCAGGCGGTGAAAAAAAACGCGCTGAAATGCTGCAGTTGGCGGTCCTGCATCCAAAACTGGTTATTCTTGATGAGATTGATTCTGGCCTTGATATCGACGCACTCAAAACGGTCTGTCTGGCACTCAAGACAATCAAACAAAAAAATCCGGACATGGCCATTCTTTTGATCACTCACTACAAACGTATTTTGGATCATCTTGATGCAGCCGACTTTGTTCACGTGCTCCAAGGCGGTAAAATTACACGCACTGGCGGTCCAGAACTGGCTGATGAGGTAGAAAAATTGGGGTACCAGTAGTACCCCGTCCAATCACTATTTTCCAGCTTGCAGAGCAATAATTGATTCGCACTCATCAATAATGAGTCTTAGTTGAATAACAAGTCCATCGCAATAGTTTGCAATCCCCTCAAGAGCCGCTTGCGCACTATCAAAATCATAATCTTTAATGTGTGTTTTATTCTCTGTACGGCGCGCTATCCTCACTTTTTTACTCCAAAACATTGGCAATGCAGCTATGAGCTTTAAAAATTCGCTCTCTTGTTGCGTTGTTTTTGACTGACCAGCAATACAAATAGCACGCGCCTGCATTCGTGTAAATTCATCTCCAGCATTTAGTGACTCTTTTTTGCTCTTAGCCTCTTGGATATAAATCACCCCCATCTTAGTCGAAAGATCAACAAGCGCTTGCAGCGCTGATTTGACTTCACTCAAATCAACTATTTCGGCTACCGGCTTATCAGCCAAGCTTAAGCTCGCCAGCCCGTCACCATCTTCCACCGAAGGGGATGCTCGAACAAATCCTGGAGTTGAAGGACGACGTCTGCCAGTTGCAGATGACCGTAGTTCATCAAAATCCATGCCATCTTTATTCGCTCCCCCACCTTGCATACACAATCCCTGCTGAACCATCAGGCCACACACAATGCCGGTTACTAATAAGATCTTTTTGTTCATAGTCATTCTCCTTGGGCAAAATGTTGTTACTGTTGAAGACGAGTACTACAGTGTACTGAACTCATTTTGATATGCAAGAGCCCAAATAAGCAATCTTCAAACCAACATTATCGCCAACTCTTGCCCTCCGTCATCATCTTTTGCAAGATTAGTGCTGTAGATGTTGTTCTCTTACTCGAGGGGGGTAGTATGAAATCACAAGGTTTTACGCTCATTGAACTGATGATTGTTGTCGCAATCATCTCGTTTCTTGCCGTACTGGCCGTTCCACATCTCTTTCACTACAAAGCAAAAGCATATCAGGCGGAAGTCGCCATGAACTTAGCATCACTGCACACCGCACAGCAAGCATACTTTGCACAGCACGGAAAATACACCACGGTGCTCAACGGCGAAAATGGTTTGAATTGGAAACCGGCCGGCTATCAAGGTGGTGGGGGTGGAGAAAATTTTTATTATACCTACGGCTTTAACGTGCCCGGCGCGCAAGAGGGCGTGCACTACTTTACCGGCAAACTGCAAGCGCCCAAAGAGTCGCTTGGTCAAACGTTTGCAAACAACACCAATTTTGCTGCTGGAGCCGCTGCTGATGTCACAGGAAATAAAAAAATTGATGTGTGGCAGGTAAGTGAAAACAGAAAAATTGAAAACGTTGTTAAGGGCGTTGATTAAAAACTAAAAAACGTCGCAATCATCGTCGGGTAAAAGAAAAAGTATAACACCGCGCCCAGGGCAAGAAATGGCCCAAAAGGAATGCGTGTTGAACGCTGCTTTTTTGCCAACAACAAGTACACGGTGCCAAGCACCAGGCCGGACAGCGAGCCAATCATCAGCGAAAACCATACGCCCAGCGGACCCAAAAAAGAGCCGATCAGCGCCAATAGCTCCATGTCACCTTCGCCCACACCATCTTTGCCGGTTGCACGTTTAAAGGCAAACGCCACAACCCACAGCAAGCCGTAGCCTAACAGCGCACCAAGCGCACTGTGCGTCAGCGAAATACACGTCAGATCAAAGTATGCTGCGGCCAAACCAAGCGGAATCAACCAGACGGTAAACAACTGCGGGATGACCATGGCCTCAAGATCGGTACGCGTTGCAGCGATCAACGCACTCATAAAAAGCACGTGTATCACGGCGCTGTACAACATGTGCGGCATGATCATGACGTACGCAATGTTGATATCAAAAAAAGGCATCAGTAAATTTATGTGGAGTGTGCGATAGATTGTTGCAGTCAGCACCACTGCGGTCATCAATTCAGTAAATGGATACAGCCACGAGATGGGCGTGGCACAGGACCGACAGCGAGCACGCAGCACCAGCCAGGAAAGCAGTGGAATATTATCGTACCAGGCAATCACTTTTTTGCATGATGAACAGGCCGAGCGAAGCGTAAAAAGTTTGCTCCCCCGAACCAAACGCGAAGCAATAACATTTAAAAATGATCCCCAACACAACCCACCAATAAACGAAATAAATAAGCCAACCATTACCCTTGAATCCCCGCTTTTATTAAATCATGAATGTGCACCAAACCCACCACGGCGTTATTATCAACAACCACCAACGACGTGATGTTGAAATCCTCCATGATCTCTAATGCTACATAAGCAAGCATGCCGGGTGCAATAAATTTGGGATGCAACGTGGCAATATCCTGTGCCTGTGAGTTAAAAATGTGCGGCCCCTGCTCGCATGCACGACGCAAGTCACCATCGGTAATAATACCCTTCAGCGCCTGCTGTTCATCAACTATAATTGCCAAGCCCAGTTTTTTTGAGGTAATAGTTACCAACACATCTTTGAACGAGGCAGTTGGCGTGACCAGTGGCAGTGTATGTTTTTTATGCATCAACGCTTCAACCGTCAGCAGCAACTTTTTGCCCAAGGCTCCAGCGGGATGGTTGCGCGCAAAATCATGCTTTGAAAAACCTTTTACATTGCTAGCAACAATGGCAACAGCGTCACCAAACGCCATCATAACCGTTGAACTGCTGGTAGGTGCCAAGTTAAGCAAACAAGCCTCTTGCTCCAGCGGCAGCGTAATAACAAGATCAGATTTTTCGACCAAGTTGCCCAATCGGCAACACAA
>JAHFBR010000022.1:0-5370 GCA_023249955.1 bacterium | reverse complement strand
AATGCCAAGCGAACGCAGGATGGGTAGAATAAAATCAAACTCTTCGCTGGTGGCACTTTTTGAAAGCGCAATAAAAAAATCATCTTTTTGCACCGCACCCAAATCGCCATGCAGTGCATCGTTGGGGTGCAAAAAAAACGCCGGCAAGCCCAAGCTTGAAAATGTAGCCGCAAGCTTTTGCGCCACCAAGCCAGATTTGCCAACACCAGATATAATAATTTTGCCCTGCGTGCAAACAATGCGTTCAACCAGGCACCATGCATTTTCAGGAAAATTTTTGATGATGGCCAAGATGGCGTCTGCCTCTTTGCCCAAAACGTGCATCAGAGATGTTTGGATAGTCACTCGCTGATTAAGCAATTCGTCACGCCGCCCCGGTGTTGTGGTGTTGCCTGACTTTTGCATAATCGTTCCTACTCGTCGTCGTTGGTAACAAATTCGTCTTGAACCTTGTCCAGCAGTTGGTTGATGCGTCGCTCTTTTTCTTTGCCTTTGTCGTAAACAAAAATAAGATCAGGAGCGTAACGCGTGCGAACTCGTTGCGCAAATGACTTACGCAATGATGGTCTATAGAGTTTGAGAACTTTTAGTGCTTGATCAAAAAGATCTTGTCCCGGCTCTTTGAACGTTGCAAAATAGATGTAGCAAATACCCGAGTTTGGCGAAATGTCTACGTTGGAAACGTACACTTCGGCCACGGCTGGTTCTTGTCCGGCAAGATCTTGAAGGATTGAGGAGATTTCCCGAAGAAAGAGGGACTTTCTACGTTCCCTCTTTATATCGGAAACTTTGGATTTTATCATGTAAGGATCACTCTAGGAGAGCAAGCTTTCGTACTGTTTGATCATGTTGTTCTTAACTGCTCTCATCAAGCGTTTACGCTTTTTTTGTGTAGGCGGCTCAAAATAAACCTGGCGCTTCATATCGCGCGAAACACCTTCACGTTCAAGCTTCTTTTTGAATTGTTTCAAGCTTCTTTCAAGGTTTCCAGAAACTTGAATTTCAATGTTATACGTTTTATTTGACATAGCGTATGAACACCATCCTTACAATGGAAATTTAAAATTCGATATCTACCATACTAAAGGGTGATTCTACGCAATTTTAGGGTTTTTGTCAAAGTTAGCCTACAATGCCAGGGTTATGGATCCCAGGACGGTCACGGTCCGCATCACCCGCACCCCGCTGATGTGGCCCTGGACAGCCCCTCCCAGCATCAAAGAGTCAGTAATTCTGTAGTTAAAGCCAGCGTTAACCTGCTGGTTGGTCCAGGCCGATTGGCGTTTGTAGAGGTCTAAACCGTTCTTGAAGGCATCAAGACGTGCCGGAGTCGATTCCAAAATAGTCACGCTATCGCGCAAGTGCTGGGTGTACATGTAGTCCAGATACACCGAAAGGCCATCTACAAACTCTTCAGCCTTCATAGAACCATTAAAATACCACGTAATCCCAGGCGTCTTGCGAATATCGGTCTGCCATGGAATCAGACCAGCTTGGCATGGACTTGATGGAAAGCGTTGTTGCTTGAGGGTCATCTCGTTAAACAACATCACCCCGCCGCCCACGGCCACCTGCAGCGTCTGCTCTGATCGAGGGACAACAGGAAAATCAAAAGCCAACGAGCCCTCGGCCACAAAGCCGTAGTAGCCGTCGTTGCCCACCGGAACGGCAAAGGGGTTGTTTTGTTTTAATGCATCGTTAACCGGCACCCAAGCTCCTGCTGCCAGGTACGGCACCACGGTCACCGCCACGTCGCCAGCGCGATCTTCAAAATCAAAGGGGAAATGCCAGTACAACTGCAGCAAAAGATCTTCGGCCGCTGTCTTACGGTAGGTGTTCAGGTTGATGCCGAGGTCGCTGGTGATGCCTTTGAGTTTTTTGGATTCGAAGAGGGCGTTGAAGATTGCTTTTGCGTCTGCTAAAGAATCACCCACTTCTGCGGCTGGATCACCAGTTCCTGCTGTAACAACCCCATTCGTAATCCCAAATTGTTTTTCAAGAATAAATTGAGATGGTGCATTTTTTATATCAACAACCCCACCCTTTGCTACCACGCCTAAGCCAAAACCGAAATCAAAATTCAGCTGAGAACGCACGCCCAGCTTTTCGTATTCGGTTGGCTGAGAGATGTAAGCAAAAGTATGCTTTTCTGGTTTGAAGTTAGTTTCGGCCGTCAAGCCACCGTCAACAACGGCACCTGCCATAGGGCCCACACGATAGCGCGAATCTGAGAGAGCCTGAATTGTAGTAGTTCGAATTGAATTTCCCGCTGTAAGATAACTTGAAAATGGCATCCCTGCAGCAGGTGGCACTGCAGCAAAATTGATCGGATTCGGTGGCGTGGGCGCTGCAGGCTGCCCGAAGAAAATTCCAAACATGTTCCATTTGCCCAAGCGATCACCAGCCGGAACTTTGATACCATCATCATTGCGCGCTGTCGACCCGCTTTGATAAAACGGCGAAATGTGCAAACGAATCTCGCCCTTATCGCGCTCTTTATAAAACTTATCCAAGCCAAAAACGTTATACAGCGGCTGAGTATCAAAAACGTTATTGAGTGGCGTGCTGAGGCATGGCTGCATGCCAATAACGGCAAAAAGCAGCGCCAGTACCCATCTCTCTTTTCTGCGTATCATGTACAATCCTTTAATTTTTTTGACTTCGTGCAAGCAATCAAAATACACTTGTTTTATACCATTACAAAATTCGCTTGGTCAAGAAGGGTTCAATTCTTACGCGTCTTACTAAGACGCCTGCGGGATTTTTAGTATGATCAAGAAGTATAAAAAATCGCTCTTCATTTTTAGGCGAGATCTGCGTGTTGATGATAACACGGGCCTTATCACTGCACTACAACAATCAGAACGTGTCATCACCTGCTTTATTTTTGATCCCAATCAGGTAGGCAAGGGCAACAATTACAAAAGCAACAACGCCATACAGTTCATGTTGGCATCGTTACACGACCTCAATCAACAACTACACAAGCGCGGTGGCAAGCTCTTTTTCTTTCACGATGATCCGTCAAACGTCATTCAATCGGTCATCAAATACGAAAAGATTGATGCCGTTTTTGTAAATACCGATTACACCCCATACAGCGTAAAACGAGATGCCGCTCTTGCAAAAACATGCAAAAAAAACAACATCGACCTATGTATCTTCAGCGACCTTGTGCTTAACGTTCCTGAACATGCATTGAAAAAGGATGGCAAGCCGTACACTATCTTCACGGCATTTTTTAAACGATCGCTCAAAAACCGCGTCGCAGAACAGGTAACATGTCATAACAAAAATTATTATACCAAAGCCGTTAAGGGTTCTGCACCCGAAGGCATTTTCAAGAAGATTTTGACGACAAACAATAAAAAAATTTTTGCCCACGGCGGCCGCACACAAGCTCTCAAAATTTTGCATCATCTTGAACAATTCAAACATTACATCAAAGAACGCGACATTCCCTCACTAGAAGCAACAACCGGTTTGGCTGCACACCTGAAATTTGGCACCTGCTCGGTGCGCGAAGCATACCATGCCATCAAAAAAACCTTGGGGCCTCATCATCCACTCATTCGCCAGCTGTATTGGCGTGACTTTTTTACGCACATCGCATTTCACTTTCCCCACGTCTTTGGACACCCATTTCATCGCAAATATGACAAACTCAAGTGGGATAATAAAAAATCACATTTCTCTGCCTGGTGCTTGGGTAAAACCGGCTTTCCGCTTATTGATGCTGGCATGCGCCAGCTCAACACCACGGGCTTTATGCACAATCGCGTGCGCATGGCAGTCGCATCATTTTTGACCAAAGATTTGCACATCGATTGGCGCTGGGGTGAACGTTATTTCGCTCAGCAGCTTGTTGACTATGACCCTGCGGTCAATAACGGCAACTGGCAATGGGCAGCGTCAACCGGCTGCGATGCTCAGCCCTACTTCAGAATTTTTAACCCATGGCTTCAGCAAAAAAAGTTTGACCCTCAAGCCGCATACATCAAAAAATGGGTGCCTGAGCTTGATAACTTGCCAGCAAAACAGATTCACCAATGGTTTAAATACTGCACCACCCAACCTATTAAAAATTACCCGAGTCCCCTGGTCGACCATGCTGTCGAGAGTAAAAAAGCAAAAATGGCCTATAAAAAAGCACCCGACAGCAAATAAATTTGCGCGTCTTCATTTGTCAGAACGGCGCAATTCAAGTAAAATGGTTTGGGGCGTAAAAAGTCAGTTTTTCCCAGGCATAAACGTAAAAAGCTATGAACAATACTTTTGATGTCATCGTTGTTGGCGGCGGGCACGCCGGAATAGAGGCCGCCTATGCAGCCGCAAAGATGGGATCCAATACTCTTCTTTTAACCCTGGATATCGATAAAGTGGCATCCATGCCCTGCAACCCGTCCGTGGGCGGACTGGGCAAGGGTCATATCGTTTTTGAGATCAGCGCTCTGGGCGGCCTGATGCCTCAGCTGTGCTCCAAAACCTATCTCCAGGCCCGCATGCTCAACACGCGCAAGGGTCCAGCGGTTCAGGGCTTGCGCCTGCAGATCGACAAGTACGCCTACAGCAAGCTGGCAAAAGAGTATCTGCTGGCGACGCCAAATTTGACAATCTTGCCACACATGGCCATTGAAATTTTGACTGAAGACAAACGCATCATCGGCGTCAAAACCACTGACGGCCAATCATTTCTTGCCCCCGCCGTCGTCATCACCACCGGGACTTTTATGAATGGGCTGGTGCACATTGGCCGCACCCGCTACCGCGCCGGGCGCCGTGGCGAAGAGGCGGTCTACGGCCTTTCGCAATCCATTGCCCAGGCAATGGGCGTTACGGTTGGACGCCTAAAAACCGGCACCCCACCACGGCTTTTAAAATCAAGCTTGGATTACACCCAGTTTGAACAGCAGCAGTGTGAGCCCCTGGAATTTTTGTACGAATTTAAGCCACTCAAAGTTAAAGAAAAAATTCCCTGCTTCGTCACCTGGACCAATGAAAAAACACACGAAGCCATCGCCAACAATTTGCATCTTTCGGCAATGTACAGCGGCAACATCAAAGGCACCGGCCCCCGCTACTGCCCATCCATCGAAGACAAAGTTGGTCGCTATCCTGACCGCACCGCGCATCACGTTTTTATCGAACCGGAAGGCGCTGATATCGACGAAATTTATCCAGCCGGGCTATCAACCTCATTGCCTTTGGACGTGCAACTGGATTACATCCGCAGCATCAAGGGCTTTGAAAATGCGGTTATTAGCAAGTGTGGCTACGCCATTGAGTACGACTTTATTCAACCCACCAGTCTGACCCACACGCTTGAAGCAAAAAATGTCAGTGGTCTTTTTCTTGCCGGTCAAATTAATG
>JAHFBR010000021.1 GCA_023249955.1 bacterium | reverse complement strand
TTTATTGAATGCCAAGTCAGCAATTTTGAGTGCAAGCTTGGGTGGCTTGAGCGTAAAAAGCTTTAAACTTAAATACGCCTGTTCTTTCTGTTCAGTCAGCAGCGTGCGCGTGCGATCTTTTTCGACCTTATCGATATTTTGATACAGATCATCAAGCGATCCAAATTGAAGCACCAGGTCGTGTGCCGTCTTTTTACCAATGCCGGTAACGCCGGGAATGTTATCCGATGCGTCACCCAGCAGTGCGTAATAAAACGGTATCTTTTCAGGACCAAAGCCCTGTTCCTGCGCAAATGTTTGTTGGTCAATCAGGCGATCTTTGAACGGATCAAAAATCAGCAGGTGCTCATCCAGCAGCTGATACATATCTTTATCCGGACAGACCAAAATCACCTGGCGGTCTTTGTATTTTGTGGCCAACCCACCAATGACGTCGTCAGCCTCGTAGCCCTCTTCAAACGTGTGAGCCATTTTGATGGCATCAAGAAATTTCAGAATATACTCTTTTTGAACGAACAGATCACTGGGTGGCTTTTGGCGCGTTGCTTTGTATTCGGTGTAAATCTCGCTTCTAAAGCTCTTGCCGCGGCTATCCCAGACAATGACGATGTGCGATGGCCCAAAATCATCGATCAGTTTTTTGATGGCCCGGCAGAACCCAAAGGTTGCCTGCGTGGGAACCCCGGCCGAGTTGTGCAGAGGGCGGATTGCATAAAATGAGCGGTACAGCAGGTATGAACCATCGACAACAAAGAGAGCGTCTTTTTTGATTCTATGCACCGTAACCCTTTCCATCAACCGTTTTTACTTTTGGTAATTTTGAATTATCCTAGTATATCGTTAAATTGGAAAAGTCATAACGGGGCATCAGATATGAAAATTTTGGCGTTAGATTTAGGTGACAAGTGGGTGGGCACAGCGCTGTCTGATGCGCTCAAAATGACCTGCAAGCCGTACGAAACGGTTGAGCTCAAGCAGCTGCATGGTTTCCTAACCCGTGTGATTCCCCAAGAAAATATATCGTTGGTTCTGGTTGGACACCCCAAAACGTTTGCCGGACAGGCAAGCGAACAGACGCTTAAGATTGAAAAGGCCAAGACCGAGCTTGAAGAAAAACTTGGTACTGTTGGCGGCAAAATTGTTGCTTGGATGCTGTGGGACGAGCGCTTGAGTAGCAAACGTGCTGAGGAGCTGAAGCGTGGTGCCACAACCCCTGAGGCCAAAAAGAAGAGTCATTCAATTGCCGCTGCTTTTATTCTCCAAAGTTATCTTGATCATCTTGCTTTTCAGCGATCAGAATAGCTATATTTTTGATAGATAAGTTTGCATATTTTTTTGCGTACTTTGTAAAATTGATTACACTCTTCCGGGTATTTATTCCAAAATCTGTAAAACGTTGTTTCGGTGAGGTGTCCCATGCAAGCGAAAAAATTTACGTTGATTATTGCGGTGATTATCGGTTTGTGTTCTTCAGTTTATGCAATGCAGTCGGCGGGAACGACCGATGATAACCAGTGCAACGTCTGCTTTGACCCGGTTACGCCGAAGCTTCGTTTGATGTTGGATTGCAACCACCTGTTTGATAAAAACTGCTTGCACGCATGGTATGCGGCATCGAAAGGATTTGCACCGAAGAGCGATGCGCGCGAGAATGGAAAACGTTGTCCTGTCTGTAAATGTCCATTCTCTGAAAAAGTTATTATGATTTTAGATGCCCACACACCACCACCATTGTCTGCCGAAGAGCGCAAAGCGCTAGAGGATCGACGTGCAGCTGATGCGCTTGAGAAACAGCATGAGATCGACGACGAAACTGAAAGACTCAGGGGTGAAGAGGCGCAAAGACTTATGAGAGCGATGCTCTTTGGTGTGCTGCTAGGGCAACAAGTAGCAGATGCAGATGAGCATGATGATGACGTACAAGATCTTGATGATGCTCAGGATGCTGAAAATAGCTACGTCGAGGCGCTTACGTCTGTTTCAGAATTTTTTCCTGACGATGCTGGCCACCAACTGAACAGCACCATGGATTTTCTGCGTGAAGGTGGCATGCTTGATAATCCAGAAGAGCATCGAGAAGATATTGATGGTTATGCTCAGGCCATAGGTTTGACGTTTGAACAAGTCGTAGCGATTAAGGATTATCAATTACCTGGTGCTGGACCGGTTGTCTAGCTACGTGCCCGGCACTACAAACTCTGTTTTATCCAACAATTTTTTGCGCAGCAAGCCAACATTATCAACTTTGCCGATCATGGCGAAGCCTTTGAGTTGGTTACCGTCAGTCAGATAAACATGATAAAAATCCGGACCCTGACGCACATGTTGTTTTAGGTGTGCCGGTGGATTGGTGACGGGGCCACACGTTACAAACGTGGTGCCATAAATGTGTGAGCTGCTTACGATCAACGAGCCTAGATATTTGCGTTCAACACCGGCCATGCTGCTGCCAGCCGCCATGCCTTGTTGTGCGGCGTCGGCCCATAAACAGCTTTGTACCAAATGACCGGTCAAAAGATCGGGCACGGCGCAGACGTCACCGCCAGCAAAAATATTATGATCGCTGGTTTGCATAAACTCATCAACGACAATTCCGTGACCAAACATCGAAAGTCCTGCGCTTTGCGCAAAGTCGCTGTTTACTTTTCCACCGATGGCAAAGACTACCATCTGTGCTGGCAGTGTTGTGCCATCAGCAAGCTTTGCGCCGGCTACAAAATTGCTCGTGCCGGTTATCTCGTTAATCTGATTTGATGCATGCAGTGTTACCTGACGTTTGTGCATCAGTGATGCCAAAAACTTGCCGCCATCATGATTTAATTGATTGGGGAGCGCGTGATGCGCACGTTCGATAACATTGACCTGAAGGCCAAGCTGAGCAAGTGCGTCAGCGCACTCAAGGCCAGAAAGGCCAGCACCAACAACGACAGCATTTTTTACGCTATGATTTTTTACGAACGCCAAAATATTATTGGTCTCGTGTAAGCCGTAAAATGGAAACACGCCCTGCAGATTGGTGCCGGGAAGATCTGGCATCCAGCTTGATCTGCCCGAGCCGATAAAAAGTTTGTCGTACGCCAGGACGGTACCATTTTCCAAGAGCACGTGTTGTTGCTCGCGATCAATTTCAGTAACGCGCGCGCTGAGAACCAGCGAGATCTTTTTTTCATCAAAGAACGCTCTGTTTTTGAGCGTGATCGCTTCGTGGCCTCGGTGGCCAGAAATATAATCGGCCAGCAGGCAGCGGTTGTACGGCATCTCTGGATCTGCTGTAACGCAGGTGATGCTGCCGAGTGGGTCGATTTCACGAATTTTGTGTGCGGCGCTCAGGCCCGCGGCGCTCGAGCCGATGATGATGTAATTTTTTTTCATTCTTTAATCTCAAAACCTTCAAAAACCTCAAATGCGCACTCTTGCCACGCATCGCGTGCCAAGCCTGCCTTTAAACTTAACTGTTGGAGTGTTGTTTCCAGATCCCACCCAAACTGTTGTGGGACCTGAGGTAAAAATACAGCAGAAGCGGTGATTTGGCCAGTTTCGTTCAATTTATTCAGAATAATGCCGTGTTTACCAATCACGATATCCTGGGACGATTGAACTGGTGCTGGTGGTGTCAGGATGGAGATATCAATCACCACGTCGTCAAGCTCTGCTGCGGTCAGGGGCGAAAAGCGTGAGTCATGAAACGCCGCTGCCAGCGCCATGTCGTGCACCGTTTTGACCAGTGGTTCGGGTGTGGTGATGCGTCCGATGCAGCCGCGGAGCTGACCTTTTTTGGTATTGAGTGTCACAAAAACGCCGGCAGGCTGGGTTAAGCCGGGGCTGATGGCGGGGAACAGTTCATGCTCGGCGCATTTTTCCTGCTCAGGCTTAAAAGCGTTGTGGAGTGTTGCGCGTGCGCAGTGCAGCAGTGACTTTTTTTCATAGCCGGTCAAAAGATCTTCAAGGTTGCCTGGCGCTTGGGGTGGCGTAAAAATCAGGCTGACGTAACTGACGCTGCTGCCTGCCTGGGCATCAGGAATATCGGTAAGAAGTTTGTACAAGTTAAACGTGTTGGTGCCTGGTGTGCGTGCTGCTGCGACGTGTGCAGAGGTGTAGTAACAGCCAAGTTTTGCTTGTACCGGTCCAAGGTGTTCGCGTTCAAGGATCGCCAACAAAATTTTAAGTGGCTCGCGTCCACAGATCGTTGCACCGGTTTTTTCCAGCACATCATAAAACATGCGCAGCGATTGATGATTGAGTGCACTCAGCGCGTAACTATCAAGATGACGGAGCTGCGCAATGATATTTTTATCAAACACCTGGTACTGATAACTTTCACCATGATGAGTAAAGTCGGTGCTGATCACCAGCAACGTTTCATCATCCAGCATGCGTGACAGTGAGTGTGCCGCAACCCACGGCTCTTCTAGCGTCAAGTGACCAACCACCAGTGGAACAATTTTGAACTCTGCAATTGTTTTTTGCAGAAACGGCAAGTGCATCTCGATGGCGTGCTCGTGCTTGTGTGCAAGGGCATATGGCCTGAACAGGACGTCTTTTTTTAACTTTTTTACTGCCTCGGTATCAACCTGAACTTCGCCCAAAGTGTTTCTGTACACCGTGTAATCCGGCAACGCAATGCCGTTATAAAACGCCGTGTGGCTGGGCGCGAGAATGATGACGCGTTTGATGGTTGTGTTTTTGTTTCCTGGTGACGGCTGCAGCGTTTGATACGCCGTTGCTGCGCACAGGCCGGAATAAAAATAGCCGGCATGTGGCACGATCAGCGCTTTAACTGGTGCTTGGCTGAGCGCAACGTTAAAGTTTTTGTGTGCTTGCGCAAGATAGTCATCAAGCTCTTGGTTAAGCTGCGCAGCGTCCTGATTGTACCATCCGGCTGGCAGTGCTGATGTGTGCACGATGCGTGGCACTTTGGGCTGCGGATTTTCCGACGATTTGCCGCAGGATGCGACGAATACAAAGAGAATGATGACCAAAAGGTGATTGTACGTTCTCATGGTTTACGGCTCCTTAAAAAGGCAAAACTTACGCCTCCCAGGCTAGCACAAAAACAAAAAAACGGCTTTGGTCTGTATCAGGGCATTTTTAAACCAAAGAACCCCTTTTTTTGCTTGCGGACAACGTCGTGTTGTGCTATATTAATATCTAATATTTAATTAGCACGGCTACTATTTTAAGAGGAGGAAAGCCATGTTTTCAAGAGATCTGAGAGCGACGTTACTTGAGTATGCACGCTTTCCGGTTGTTGCCCTTTTGGGGCCCCGGCAGTCTGGAAAAACGACATTAGCGCGCAGTGCTTTTAGTAATTACGTCTATACCTCATTTGAAGACTCTAGGACACGAGAGTTGGCCGAAGAGGATCCTGAAAAGTTTTTACGTTTTAACGAAAACAAGTTTGGTCTTATCATTGATGAATTTCAAAATGTTCCCAAAATTCTTTCGCATATTCAGTTGGAGGTCGATGCAAAAAAGCGACCAGGATATTTTGTGCTTACCGGTTCACAGAATTTTTTGATGAATCAAGCGATTGGCCAGTCGCTTGCCGGTCGCGTCGGCATTTTGACGCTTTTGCCTCTGTCTATCAACGAACTTAACGAAAATAAATTGGCCGAAAAAACAGTGGAAGATATTATTTTCAGTGGCTTTTATCCACGTGTTTATGAAGAAAATTTTCCGCCAGCTCAGCTTTATCCATCATACATACAAACCTATGTTGAGCGTGATGTCCGCCAGCTCACCAATATCGGCGATCTTAATGCCTTCAAAAAATTTATAAAATTATGTGCCGGCCGCATTGGTCAAATTATTAATTTTTCTGAGATTGGTGGGGTGTGTGGTGTTAGTGCACCAACCGTTCAGCGATGGCTTTCTATTCTTGAGGCGAGTTATATTATTTTTCAACTACAGCCATATTTTAATAATTTTAACAAGCGGTTGATTCAAGCGCCAAAGCTCTATTTCTATGATACCGGCCTTGCCTGCAGCCTCCTTGATATTGAAACACCAGAGCAACTGATGATGGATCGATTTTATGGTAATCTTTTTGAAAATTTTATTATCGCAGACTTTCACAAGCAGTATTTCAATGTCGGCAAGCGGCCGCCCATATATTTTTGGCGCGATAAAAATGGAAGAATTGAAGTCGATTGCATTATCGACGATAGAAAGAAACTTTTTCCCATTGAGATTAAATCAAGCCCGTCCATTGCAGTGGACTTTTTTTCTAATCTGAAAAAATGGCAGGAGCTTGTGGCGGATCAGCCGGTGACAGTTGGAAAAAGTTATCTTGTCTATGGTGGTGAGAAGACGCAGGAGTGGGGTGAACTTGGCACCATAGGTTGGAGGGATGCTGGGAAGCTTAAGGATTTGTTGCCCAAGTAAAACGGCCCCCACGAAGGAGGCCGTTGAAGGTGATATTCGGAAAAAAATTATTCTTATGCAGTGATATATGCTTTTGTTGGCCATTGCTTTTCGGCTTCTATGAGAAGAGCGACAATTTCATTAAAGCCTTTTTCGCTTGCAATTTCACGTGGAAGTTTACTGTCATGGAATGTTTTGCTAAAAGGATTGGCGCCCTTTTCTAACAATACCTGTACAACGCCTGTATGGCCAGCACGTACTGCGTTAATGAGTGGAAATTCACGGAACGCGTTGGCTTGGTGAATAAGCCCAGGGTAAGCAGTAAGAAGGCAACATGTTGTAGCCACATCGCCAACTTTTGCGACGTGGAGCAAAAGACGGATGAGGTATTCTGACTGATAGAATGGTTTATGAAAATTTGGATCTTGATCATATTGGGCTTGAATATCTTTGAATTGTGCTAATGCTGCACGTCGTTGCATAAAGTCGTGACTTTTTTTAACGGGGAGCATCTTCAGACAAACACAACGAAGCTGGCGTTGATCTTGATCATTCAGAAAACCAAATATTTGCTCGAGGATGGGATATGGAAGCTGGTCTAAGTTTGTATAATCGTTGCGCAAAGCGCCACGGCGGCCTCTCTTTTCCGGTCTTGTGTTTGGGTCTACAAGTACGTCTGTTTCGGCAATTTCTTCACCTTCACCAGCCTCGCCTTTTCCAGCGGCTTGATCAGCTGGAAGACGATCGCGCTTTGCAGCTAAAACATCAGCAGAAGCAAGAACCGCAAAAGCAGTCGAGAGTAGTAACAATTTTTTCAAAAGACTCATGATGTAACCTTCCAAAATATAATAATTAATTTCAGTTTATAAATTATATCAAAACAAGAGCTCTTGTGCAACGCCCCCCCAAAAATGGTCTTTTTTACCGATAATTGCCGCAGTAGCATGCAAAACACAGCTTTTCTGGGTTATTATTTTTACTATTTGTGATTATTGTTTCGTCTGGTAGAATAGAGCTATTCCTGGACACAGGCATAGAAAATGGAGGTTTTTATGAAAAAAATAGTCAAAATAATGTTTTTTGCCTGCGCGTTGCTGGGCATGAATCCGGTATTTGCCGCAAAAGAGGCCCCTAGTTTGGATACTGTTCGAAAGAGAGCACTTATCAACTTTGTTGTGGGGATGATTGGTGATGATGCAACTAAGAATGCATGCCTTTCCGGTGACTACAGCCGCGTGCTTGATCTGTTTAAGCGGTCGATTCGCAAAAAGCAGGCTGCAAAAGACTTTGCTGAAAAAATGAGAAATTTACACCCTATTCAAAAGAACAAAGCGCAGATTAGCGCTGTTGTTGGCGTTATTGCTGGCTTGATTGGTGGCTATAATTTTGCGCACTATTCGACCAAGGCCATCGATGCAGTAATTAAAAAATTCACCTTGAAAATAGGCCCAATCACTAAGCATTTTATCGATCCGAAATACAGTGCTCTGTGGCGCAAGAATCTTGTACCGAATACTATTTGCGCAAGTTTACTGATTGCTCTTTTGAGCTATTGGGCAACGTACGACATGATCGAAGGTACGCAGCCACCTGCAACGCAAATACGAGGCTAAAGAAGCTCAATTTTTCTGCGCCCGACTCTCGTCAATAACCACGAATCATTGACCCAGCCCACTACCCATGGGTAGGATAAACATATACATAGATCTCTTGGGGTTGGGGGGCAGTATGAAGATCATGCGCATAGGCGTGATAGTAATCGCTATTGTTTTGATGGTTATGCAAACATATGCGCAGGAACGACGAGACCTTGTTATCGTCGATGCAATTGATCGTGATCCGTGGCTTTACAAGCCCTTCATTGATAGCCTAGAATCCATGAATTATCGTGTGACCTACAAACCAGTTGACCTGGTTTTAGATCAATCTCTTTCGCGGCTGGCGCTGGCGCGCTACAAAGCCGCGTTTTTTATTTTTGGTACTGAATTTCTTGCTGGCATGGGCAAATCGCACGTGTGTACCAAGGTTCTTCAAGCCCTTGATCAGTATGCTCGTTTGTCTGGTATCACCATCGGTTTAATCTTTCCATCGATGCGGGCCGACCCTCGCATGAATTTGGTCGGTGCGTGTGCCCCTATTTTTGACCGCCTGGGCATAAAAACCCCACGCGACGGCCTGGTGGTGCAGCAGCTCCGTGACGGCGGCGCATCGCTGACGCCTGCTCAGCGGCAACAGCACCATACTGATGCCTTTTTTTATCTGGCAAACATGTTTCTGGCCACGCCGCTTGAATCGCGGCCGCTGATGTATCACACCACGCTGAACATGCCGCGCGGTGGCATAGAGTTTGATGCTGAACAGGTTGAACGTGCCGTGCGTGCGGTTGACCAACCACTTTTCTTGCTGCCGATGCATCATGCCTGTTCGCCAACCATCCAACCAACACTGCCATACGGTTTGTACTGGTTTAACCAGGCACGCAATAATCACGTTTTTATCACCACCACCAGCATGTTGATGTTTGCCGGTATTTCAGAAAATTTTCAAATTTGTCCCATCAACAGTTTACTGCGTCAAGAGATGTTGGCATTGATGCACCGCATGCTGTGGGAGATGCGTTTGCTTTCATCAACCACCGATGCGCAGCTGTTGACCAAGGCTCCAGCAATGCTCAGAACAATCGCAACGCCGGTAGAACCATCATCATTTGCTCAGTTCGGCAACCAGCGTGTGAGCAAAAATAGTGCCCACCATGCGCGCAAAATTGCCTGGATGGAGTTGAATGTTTTTCAAGACCCAACACCAGAAGAGCTGCAAAAAGACCAGTTGCTTGAACAAAAACGGGTTGAACAGCGCCAGCAGCTGGTGAACTATATTTTTGATTCCGGTGTCGATGGCTTGTGGATTTCGCTCAATCCACACATGTACTTTAGCCCCATCGGTCGCCTGCCAGGCACAGAACGCATGCAGCAGTTTACCACAACGCTTGCGCGCTTTACGCGCATGCTTGCCGATGCAGCAGTAACGCGTAAAGCCAAAACGCCCAACATTTTGGTGGGTTACGAAATTACCAATAACATTTATGAACCAAACATGCCCAAAATGTACGCTGTTGATATGTACGAAAATGTGTACAAAGATCTGCCAGCACCGTTGCACCGTGTGTTCTGGAATCAGGAAGTTATTGAACCGCTGGAAAAATTTGTGCAGCTGTGGGGTGATAAAAACGTTTCCAACGGGGTTAAGCTGGGCGGTGTGGTGCTTGATTTAGAGATGTATTGCCGCAAAAAGACCGGTTCTTTTTTGTCGACCATGGGTTTTGATGCGTACACGTTTAATCGTTTTGCGCAGAGTCAGCGCTTGATGATGCCATCGGTTGCATTGCGCGATCGGCCACTGGTGTTGATGCAAAAGCAGCTGGGGCAGCGATATTTTAATTTCCTAGAGCAGCATGCGGCAATGGTGGGTGCAACCATGCAGCGCAACTTTATGCGGCTGATTCCGCGTTGCCAAATTATGTGCTACATGCCCAATGTGCACATCTCGTGGTTTTACAAAGGCCTGTGCAAGGGCTTGAGCGCCGGCAAGCGTCCGTTGCATCTTTTAACGTTCAATAGCGAGTTCTTTGCGCATGAGGGTTGGTTCAAAAGCAATCATATCCCTGCAACACATGCCAGTGTTTTGTTGCTTTCAAAAGTTCGTGATCACGACGATTTCCCGATGATTGATTATCTTTTAACCCGCCACCAGGGCATCTGGCTCAATCGCTTTTCGCGCTTTGTTGAGCCCAAGGCGAAAGATTGGACGTCGGTTGAGCAGCCTGGGATGTCAGAGGGTACATACTCACATTTTATGGATTACATGCGTGAAAAATAGATACTTTTGAATGTTATACAAGATCGTTGAAAAAAGATGTCATAAACATTTAATCTTATAAATAGTCTTGTTATCAATGAGTTTTTATTTTTTGCGGGGGAGCCTTTCGATGCAGAATGTATTTCTGAGAAACGTTATTTTGTGCACGTTGACGTGTGCCGTGATGGTGAGTAGTCAGCGTATCCATGCAAGTGATGAATTGCAGAATGGTGTTACCAGTTCTGGAATCGCAGATAACCATGAGGGGGTGACACGGCTACGCCCGGTCATACAAAATCTTATCAATAATATGCATGCGGCAACTGCATCAAATTCCGCTAATACCATGGTTAAACGTGATGGATCTGGTAATTTTGCAGCACACGTCATTACGGCGTCCCTTAGTGGTAATGCTTCGACGGCGACAACAGCAACCAATTTCAGTGGTTCTCTTTCGGGAGATGTAGCAGGTGGTCAGAGTTCAACGGTTGTTGCAACGGTTGGTGGCCAAACAGCGGGTGACATTGCCGATGCCGTGACCATTGTTGGTAGTGCGACTTCTGTCAATACGCCAAGCACCATCGTAAAGCGTGATGAGGATGGCAATTTTGCAGTTGGGGCGTTGAATATACAGTCACTTGGGTCGCCATTTAGACCATCGCTTGTAAGTGGTACCCCGCTAGATGACACACTCAGTGCTCCCAATACTATACTTTTTACTCCCGACAATAAGTTTTTGATAGTTTCTAATAATCCATCGGATGGATCCAATGGATCGATTTCTGTGTTCTCAGTAAATAAGAATGATGGAACATTAACACCTGTTGATGGGTCACCATTTGCGTTTGATGATATGTTACATCCTTATGATATCGCAATTTCATCAGATGGTAGATTTTTAGCAGTTTCAACACCGTTTAACGCCAGAATTGTTATTTTGAATGTTAATACTACTTCAGGATCCCTGAGTGCATTTTCCGCCTTTAATAACTCATCATCCAGATACGCGCTTGCATACTCTCCTAATGGA
>JAHFBR010000135.1 GCA_023249955.1 bacterium | reverse complement strand
AAATCCAAAGCACAGCTTCTTGCTGCTGAATCAGTAGATCTATCAAGAGCGCAACAACAGCAGCTGAACGATATGTTGACGCAGCGCATTGAGCACAAAAAGCCGTTAAATTATCTGTTGGGTTGGGTGCCATTTTGTGATCTTAAAATCATTGTTGAGTCACCCATTTTAATTCCTCGCCCCGAAACAGAAGAGTTGGTGACCTGGTTGTTAGAACAGTTGCAACCGGTTCGTGATCAAGGGCTGCGAATTTTGGATCTATGCACCGGCAGCGGGTGTATAGCGCTTGCACTTGCCAAGCATCTGCCCAAGGCACAGATTGTGGGCATCGATATTAATCCGCAAGCCGTTGCGTTGGCCAATAAAAATAAAGAGCATAATCGTATTCATAACGCTGAATTTATAGAATCTGATTTGTACCAAAAGCTTGATCCAAACAAGCCATTTGATCTGATTGTTTCAAACCCTCCGTATATTTCACACGCAGAATATCAACAACTTTCTAGCCAGATAAAACAGTGGGAAGATCGCAATGCCCTGGTTGCGGATAACGAAGGGTTGCTCTTTTATGAACGCATTGCACGTGCCGCGCGCTCGTATCTTAAGCACAACAGCACGGTGGTGAAGCACCGCATTCCATGCATTGTTGTAGAGCTTGGTACATCGCCTAAAGCAGTACAAAAGATCTTTGCTGACAACGGCTTTGGAACAGTTTCTGTTCATCGCGATTTACAGGGGGTAGAACGCTGGGTGGGGGTGTATTTGACAGTTAAGACAGATTGAGGTAATGTAAAAGCACTACCGGAACAGGGTGTTATTAAACAGTGATAAATTGAATATTTTGCGCAGAATCCTTGTTTTATCGATGTTTATTTGAAGTTATTCAAAGGTTATATATTTTTCATTGCCAAATAGTGTATGTTTTATGCGAGGGAAGCCATTCGTGGCGGGGGCATGCATCACTTATTTCTTGTAGAGTAATTTGAATTTTAAAGGAAGTGGAGGATACCATGAGAGGACGTATGTTACGTAAGATTGTGTTTTTTTCATGTGCCGTAATCGTTTCCTACAATCTTGTTGCTGCTGTTGCTTCTGATGCTACAGTGCAAAAGGTTAAGGCATCCAAAGTGTATTCAGAAGAGGCCCTTGTTAAGAATGCGATTGAACAATTCAATCAAGTTCTAGAAAAAAAAGACGGGCACGTTGACCGTGTTTCATGCACGTACGAAATCTGTGATAATCAGCCGGTTAAAACATCGGTAAAAACCTATTATTCAGATTATCACCGTAAGCCTGATCGTTCAGTACTAGGATCTTTAGAGAATGCAAAACCAAATGCGATTCTTGAAGTAACGTGTATCAAAGCGACCAACACCGCTGTGGTTGTTGCACGCGATGAAAATCAAAAGAAGTTATCGACAAAGAGTGTTGAGCTTTCGTAAGATCGTGGTCATTTAAAAAATTGGTTATGAGCCTCTAGGCTTTGTTAAGCCTGAGGCTCATTTTTTTGGCTGAAGGGTGAGTGGTATGCAAGCGTATATGTGTACGGTGTGTGGCTTTTTATACGGTGAGCAGAGTGCCGATAAAAATGTTGAGGGCAAGCTGATTACGTTTGAGGAGCTGGACGCAGAATGGAAATGTCCGATATGTGGTGTGCCGGCAGAAGTCTTTAAGCCTGTTGAGTCAGAGCGTATCCCCGACGTTCCTACACAAGATTCTGAGAAATAGTGGTAACTAACAGGTAATGGGCAGTTGTTGAGGATGATCTATGGAACATAATAAACGAACACGTTCTGAAAATTTCTTTGGTTGGGTTAAAAATCTCTTTTGGCTTTTCTTGTTTATAAGTGTTGCGCCATCGCTGCTGTCAGGGCTGCGTACAACGCTTGAAGAGCTTATCTTTCCCAAAGTGCATGTTGGTTGCCTGACGATTAATGGTTCCATCAATGACGCTTCATTTTATATTAAAAAGATCGATGAGTTTTCAAAAGCGTCCGATATCAAAGCGCTGTTACTCAAAATTAACTCACCGGGTGGGTATTCTGGTTCCTGCAACGTTATCTTTAACGAGCTGTTACGCTTCAAAAAAAATAAACCCATTGTTGCCGTGATCGAAAATGCTGGAGCCTCAGGGGCGTATTACATCGCCGCAACAGCAAATACCATTATTGCTGCGCCATTATCAGTGGTTGGCAGCATTGGTGTCTTTATGGAACTACCCAATGTTAAAGAGCTTTTGTCGTCATGGAAAGTTGATTATCGCTATGTTCAAAGCGGTGAGTATAAAACGGCAGGCAGCGCGGTTAAAGAGCTGAGCGCAAAAGAGTTGACCTATCTGCAAGCATTGACTGATGCGCAGTACCAACAGTTTGTCAGTGATATCGCACAGTGTCGCAATCTTGATCTTAAAAACGAAAAAGTATGGGCAAATGGCAGAGTCTTTTCTGGCCATCAAGCGCATGAGCTCAAGCTGATTGATAAGCTTGGTTCGCTCAGTGACGGCGTCGATGAGCTTAAGCGTTTGCTCAAAACCGACGAAGAACTCAGATTTGTGCACGCCAAAAAAGTAAAAGGCCTGATGCGGTTTTTGAGTGAAGATGATGATTTTGGTCACGACTCAATGTCGCTGTCAGACAGCGTTGCGTCATTTGTGTCATCCGTGTATCAGAAGTGTACGTTTCAGCAACAGGCGTGTGTTCAATCACGTCTGTGATGAAGTCTTGACCTCTTCGACTTGAAAAAATGAGATAATTTTTTGTTTCTTATTCTGATCAATCAACATCATGTCGCCGTTGGGTAGTACCTGTAACATGGTTCCTTCGGCGCATGATCCATCTTTTTGATGTACTGCTATTTTTTTGCCCAAAAAAGCTTGGTGTGCTTTCCAGGTTTTATAGATCTCGCCAAAAGCCTCCTGCTGCCACAGCAGATACCACGCATCAAGATGCAGCAAAAT
>JAHFBR010000020.1 GCA_023249955.1 bacterium | reverse complement strand
ATGGCTCAATCATGCATGGAACAGCAAAGAGCTCATGCCGTTCAATCCAACCGACTACGTACACTCGATCCTGGACGACTACACGTGGTTGAAGTTGATTAGTGGCAGTCACAAGCGCTTGTATAACGCCCTGGGCGTCAACCTTTTTTTGATCAACCCACTGTTTGCCGAAGAGTATCTTAAGTTCTGGATCGATTACGAACAGACAAAATTTTCGCACGATGATAAAACAGTCAGCAGGCACCTAAAGTCTGTTGAGCTGCTGTTGGCCTTGCTTGCACAAACATCGATGCATGGCTCGCCGGACGAGTTAGCCGTTCTCAAATTCTTTATCAACAAATTACTGGTTACCAAAGACCGCCTGCTTTTTGCACAAAAACTTGCAACAATGGTCACCAAGACACCCCTGCTTGTCGGGATTTTTACTAAGCACTACCGCTTCATGCAAACCACCAATCAGCTCGAACTCAAAAAACGGTTGGCAAAACATAAAGCATCAGCAGTCGTTGATGCATACGTCACCGTGGTAAGCGCATTCTTAAAAGATCACACACCATCACCGCTGCTTGCGTATCATGCGCAGACAACGCTACTCTTGCTTGAAACATTGTCAAAAAAGCTTGCTGGGAGCAAAATTGGGTTGCTCTTTAAATCACCGGATGCAACGGCACAAGCCGTTCAAGAGATGATTGAAACGCTTGAGCTTGTCAAGCTGCAGCTGCCGGCTCTGGAACAAACCCACCAAAAAGAGACCGGTTTTATTCAGTCACTCATGTCCGGCAACTGGCTTTCGGGCGGTTCGATTAAAAATGTTACTCAAAAAGGTGATGGTAGCGTGGTGCTGGAGTTTGCAGACAAGCTCTTGGGCGCCAAGAAATTCGACGATATAAAGACCGCTGCTTTTCATGCACTGATGTACGCAAGCCCATTCCTGTTTGTTAAAGTGGTTGACCTGGTCAAGCAATATCTGAGCAAAGAGCAACAGGCTGAGGCAACACAGCTCAGCGACAGCAATGGAACAGCCGACCCTGCAAAAGTTATCGAGTTTGCTACTAAAAATCCTGAACTCTTGCAGCAACTCAAGCACCATAATCCAGAAATTTTGGATCTTGTTGCGCAGAGCCTGAAGGCTTTGGCACCTGCAACACACGCCCCGTAGCAAAACACGCTTTTCTTGCTATACTCAAGCCTCATTTTTTAGAATCACTTTGGTTATCAAAAACCCATTTGAATGAGGGAGTCTTTGAGCAATGCTATACCATCTTACGCATCACCTTCAGCATCTTTATTCAGGCTTCAATCTTTTTCACTACGTCAGCGTTCGCGCTATCGGCGCTCTGCTAACATCGTTGTTCTTTGCTTTTTTGTTTGGCAACAGCTTCATCGCATTCTGCCAGCGCTATTTCAGAACCAATGTCCGCGACTGGACGCCAGAATCGCACCAAAGCAAAAATAATACGCCAACCATGGGTGGACTTTTTATTTTGGTCGTCTTTTTTCTGAACTGCCTGCTGTGGAGCGATTTGCTCAATCCAAAAGTTTTAATCTTCTTGCTCTGTATGCTGAGCTTTGGGCTCATTGGCTTTTTAGATGACTGGTACAAAATTCAAAGTAAAAAGGGCATCTCCGCCAAGCTTAAATTCAGACTACAGGTCGGCTTTGCGCTGGCCATTGCAGCACTGTGGTATTTTTTGTGTGCACCGGATACGCACCTTTGTGTTCCATTCTTAAAGAATTTCAGTCCCGATCTTGGGCTGCTGCTCATTCCGTGGGCTGCCTGCATCATGATTGCCACCAGCAATGCAGTTAATCTGACCGATGGCCTGGATGGCCTTGCCACGGGACCACTGCTTTCTAATTTTGCATCGTTTGCCATCATCACGTATCTGGCGGGGCACAAAAAATTTGCCGCCTATCTTTTTATTCCCTATGCCGGCAGTTCTGAGATGGTGATTATTGCCACCATCCTGATTGGTGCGCTGCTGGGCTTTTTGTGGTACAACGCCCACCCTGCACAAATTTTTATGGGTGATGTTGGATCATTGCCCTTGGGCGCTGGACTAGCGCTGCTTGCGCTGATGGCACGCCAAGAGCTGCTGCTGATCATCAGCGGCGGCATTTTTGTGATGGAAACACTCTCAGTTATTTTGCAAGTACTTTCATTCAAGCTGCTGGGCCGACGCATTTTTAAAATGGCGCCCATTCACCACCACTTTGAGCTGCTGGGCTGGCAAGAGACAAAGATTACCGTGCGTTTTTGGATTATTTCATTTATCCTAGCGCTCCTGGCGATTCTGACACTCAAAATTAGGTAACGAAAAAGGATTCAATCATGATTCAAAATAAAAAGCTCCGACTGATTGCATGCGCACTCGTTGTACTTGCTGCCTGGAATTTTGAATCACTGTTATGCATGTGGCAAAACCCCAGCGATCAAGGTAAGGTTGAAGCTGCAGAAGAAGATAGCGCAACCCAGCCGCTTGACGAAGAGGATCTTGCACCTATTCCCATTGTACTTTCTCCGCACGGCCACCGGCATGCAACGCACACACACATTGGTGGTCGCAGCAACATGGAAGACTGCTACACCAATCTGCCTGCAACAGGATTTTATGGTGTCTATGATGGGCATGGTGAGCAAAAAAGGTATCGTTGCGAAACGGTCTATTCTGGGCACCTACCAGCGCAGGACGCCAAAACACATCTTCACACCTACATCACCGAACAATCAGCAGATGGCATTTGTAAGGGTTTTTTAGAATTTAACGAACGACATACTGATCACAAGGCACGTGGAACCACAGCAACCGTAATAACATTTGCCCCTGATGGCACAAGTTTTTTTGTCGCCAATGTGGGCGACTCACACGCCGTGTGCTGCATTGATGGCAAGGCGGTACGGCTCACGCAGAATCATCACCCATCTGAACCGTTTGAACAAGAACGTATCCACAAATGCCAGGATGGCATAGAAGCAATCTATGATACGCAGTGCAATTCCAAGCTTCCTATGATTATCGAATGGACAGCACAAGGCCCAACAATTAGCACACACTACTTAGAAAAAGTAACACGCGTTGGCCGCTACGGGTCTGCCGGGTTAACAGTGTCACGCGCCTTAGGTGACTTGGAGTCGGCTCCTTTCGTCACCGCAGAGCCCTTTGTTCAAGAGATAGTCTGCGATACTTCGCAACACTTTATTATTCTGGCAACTGACGGCCTATGGGATGCTATCACCGAACAGGCGGCCGTCGATTTTGTGCAGGTAAAAATGGCAGCCTTAGACGTCAACCACCTAACTATCTCGGCTGAACAGGCAACACACATCGCCCAAGATCTGGTAACCACAGCAATGGGCTGCTTCCAAAGCGATAATGTCACGGCAACCATTATTTTTCTGAATCACCCCCCGCATTGACAAGTTGATCATTTTCAGATAGAATAAAAAAGTTGTAAAAAAGCTGTTTTTCGGGGGTTGTTTATTATGAAAAAAGTCACTTTTTTGAAAAGTATTCTATTTTTACTGTTGCTAGCGAGCCCATTTACGGGACATGCCATGGAGGAGGAATACACGTCTCCCTGCCGAATCTCTGTTCCCGTTGTTAATTATTGCCATGACTTCGTCGATACGTTGAACGGCAATTTAGATCAAAAATTGAACAAACTTGCAGGTATTCTTAAGCGATACTTTAACAGAATTTCTTACGCTGCACTTTTTAAAAATGACGCAGACCGCGAAACATATGATAAAAAAGCGGGTGATAAATTACACTTGTCACTCTTTTTCTGCATCTTTAATGCACTTGCTGAACACTCCAATGAGACACTCCCTCAAGATCAATCTGCTGTCGTTTACGATATACAGAATGAATTTGTTGCCATCGCGCTTGAAACAGACGACGCTGTTTTTGTGTTAGAGTTCCATGCTCAGGAAATAACAGAAGCCATTGGTAAATATATCTTACCTGAATCTACCACTAGCAAGCAAGTCTTCGGTCGCCTTTTTTATGTCAATTCAGAAAAAAAATTATGCACCCACGGAATAAACACCCAGGGAACGATAGCGCACAACATCACGCCCCTCAGCCTCACCTACAAAAACGATAACTCTCTTAAAAGTTTAATCAATTACACTCATCCTGATCAACAAGGTGATTTGGAAGGCTTTCTCAACAGTCTGTACAACTATATCCCTGCAGCATGGCACATCAACTTAGAAAAATATTATCAGGCTCTTTATCACAACCTTGTTCTTTTTATTGGCTCAGCAATAGCATCGGCTGAAGTTCCTGCACACCGCGGTCGCATGGATATTGCTATGCATGCAAATAAATTTAGAATAATCATCGAATTCAAACGCAATAAATCAACCGATGAAGCGTTGAGCCAAATTGCAGAGCGAGAGTATCATCACCACTTCGTCCAACATCAAGATCCAATTTATAACGTTGCTATTAACGTCGATACAAATAGTCAGCCTGATCGTGTCGTAGTTACCGTTCAGTCCCAGATCCATCAGCCCACGGCCATAACCCCACAAAGCCATGCAAAGCCTTTTGGACAAGCTCGAGAACCCAAAGAAGAAGCTGCACCTGTCGTAGCCAAGCGAACGCGTTTTTTAATGGACGATCTAGCTGAAGACGAAAAAAATGAAAAACCTCAAGAAATAGAAGAAGAAGAAGAAGAAGAAGAAAAAGAACCGCCTTTCAAAAAACTGACCTTCGCTGATGACGAAGATGATGACCAATAAGCGTACGTTGCACAAGCGCGAAAGTGTGGTATCATCATATCATTGAGTAATACCAACACTTTGAACAAAATTAGGCTATGAACACCACCAAATCTTTGATCGTTCGCTATCACCTAGGGCAATTGCTCTATGTTCTGCTCACGCTGGGGCTCTTTTTTGCCACCTTCAGCGTACATTTCCCCACCAATTTTCTTCGAGTTCCACTTATTCTCGCACTGATTCCTGCGCTTATTGACGCCGTCAAGGGGTTGTTGGAACGCCGCATGACTACTGAATTTTTTCTAATTCTGGCAACCGGCATCGCCATGCTGGGCAAAGAGGAGCAGGCTATTACCGCCGTTCTGTTGATCAGTATGATTGCAAAGTATGTCGAGCATCTGGTGGAAGAGCGCACGCAAAGCGCTATTGCAAGTCTTATAAAACTTATTCCTAACAGCGTGATTGTTAAAATTGGCAATCAAGAAAAAATAATGTCTCTCGCCGACGTTCAACCTGGCATGCAAATCGTGGTCAAAACCGGTGCACGTATTCCGGTTGATGGCGCAATTGTTTCTGGCAAGGCCAGCATCAATGAATCATTCCTAACTGGTGAAAGCGTGCCGCAAGAAAAAACCGCCCCCGAACTGGTGTACGCGGGAACATTTGTGGAAGCCGGCAGCATCGTGGTTCAGACACAAAAGGTCGGCATTGATACGATGTTTGGCAAAATCAGCAAACTGCTTGAGCAAGCAGAAAAACAAAAGGCAAAAATTGCTACGTTCAGTGACCGCATCGCCGTCATCATGGTTCCCCTGCTCTTGGTTTTTATCGCCGGCGTGTGGGCCATAACGCGCGATCTTAATTTGGTGATCACCTTGCTGGTATTTGGTTCGCCTATTGAACTGACACTGGTTACACCGATCGCCATTTTGGCCGCCATCGTGGCCGCATTCCGCAACGGCATTTTGATTAAGGGCGGACGTGCACTGGAACAGTTTGCCTTTGTCGACACTATGATTTTTGATAAAACCGGCACGTTAACCATGGGTGAGCCAAAGGTCATTGCCATCCAGCCTGCAGATCCATCAGTCAGTCAGCAGGATATTATTAAAGCTGCCGCAATTATTGAAAAACGCTCTGGCCACATTCTTTCCAAAGCAATTTTGGAAAAAGCAGCCGAAGAAAAAATTACCATCCCCGATCCTGATACGTATGAATCGGTCACCGGACATGGCATTATCGCCACTCACCACAATCATCATTACGTGCTGGGCAGCAAGCATTTTATACAGGCGCCTGAGCACGGCAATATCGCCATCCCTTCAACACTGACATGTCCTGATGAAACATCGCACACATCATTTTATGTGGTTTGTGATAAAAAATTGTACGGCAAAATTTGCGTTACCGACCGCATCAGACCGGATGCTGCTGCAACCCTTCAGGAGCTCAAACAGGCGGGCATTACAAACATCATGCTGCTGAGCGGTGATAAGCAGGAGGTCACCAATCTTGTTGCCTCTGGGCTTGGAATTAAACAAGCATTTGGCGAAGTTGCTCCCGATCAGAAATTAACCATGATCCGTGATCTGCAAAAGAAGCAGCATTTTGTTGCCATGGTGGGCGATGGCATCAATGATGCCCCGGCCCTTAAACAGGCAAACATCGGCATTGCCATGGGTGCCATGGGCATGGAGCCGGCAATCGAAGCGGCCGATATTGTTTTGATGTCCAATGATTTGGCGGGCATTATTTTTACACGCAAACTTGCGCAAAAAGTTTTACGCCTGATTAAACAAAATATTATCTTTGGCATGGGCGCAGTACACGTTTTGGGTATTATTCTGGCGCTCTTGCACGTCATCTCACCCATCCAAGCAGCACTTTCGCACGCTGTTTCTGATCTTTTAATTTTGCTCAACACAGCGCGGCTGGTTGGATTTAAAATTAAGAAGTAAATTTACAACCGTCGCGTTTTATCAAACAAAAATTGCACCAATCCCGGCACGCGTCTGCACGCCAAAACCGCCATATTGGCAAGCCACGGCCGCAACATCACATCATGCAGCCGTCTGCCCCACCACAGCGTCGAGCTATAACGTTTTTTCCAATCACAATCAAAGCCTGCAGCATCATTGTTGTAAATATATTCTGCCACCATCTGTCCGGTCAAAAGGCCGATAGCCAAGCCGTCGCCTGATGCAGGAGGAATGGTGCCGCGTGCATCGCCAACAAAAAATACATTTCTTAACAACGGCGTCTTTTTGATGCCAAACTCAGGCACCACGCAGGTCAGCCACTGTGGAAAAAGCCGTTCGGCTTGCAGAACCTGCTTCAGGGACCGCGCATGCCAAAACGTTGCACAATGCGCCATAAACGCATCGGCCGTTGTATAGTGATCAAAAAAATCTTTGCGCGCAAGGCAGGCGATATTCACCATGCCATCTTCGACTGTTGAAACACCAAGATAGGCCCCAGGAAACGCATAAAATAAAACCTCGTCAGGCGCAATCCCTGCAGATTTAAAATGAGCCTTAATCCCCACAAAGCGTGGCTCTTCGCGCTGCTGAGGCGCCTGCATCAAAAGTTTGCTCACGCGTCCCGCACCGATCACCAAGCTTGGTGCCAATAAATGTTGGCCTGATGAAAGTAACAATTCGTAACCGTCGGTATTTTGCGTGATTGCCTGAACCGTCGTGCCAATCATCACCGTCACGCCCTGCGCACGTGCACGGTCAACCAGCAACGCATCAAAATAAAAACGAGACATGCTGCCAGCCGGGTCTGGTAAAGCAAAATTCAGCACCCCATGCGTTGCAAAAAGCTTGTAGCGATGGATAAGATTACGCGGTTGAATATTCCATTGCGCCAGCAAGGGCAAGCTCTCGGGCGAAAAAAATTCACCACAAATTTTATGCGCTGGATATGCACCTGCCTCGATCAGCGTCACATCCATCCCACGCTGAGCACAGGTTATTGCTGCGCTCAGCCCCGCGATGCCGCCGCCGATGATAACGACTTTTTTCATGAACACGTCACGGTCACAATCCAACGAAACGCCCAGCGCCATCGAATTTTGTATGATCCCGGTGCAAAGCCAGCCGCCTGCAAATATTTTTTCAGCTCAGCACGTGTAAAGCCACGTTTGATAGAAAGCAAACCGTCGTTGCGAATCATACGATTTTTAAACAAAGGTGCAATCAACCAGAAGGCCGCGTACGCCAACGGATGCCGATGCAGATCATTAATAATAATCGCTTTGCGTGCAATGGTACCGGCCGCACGCAAAAACTCAATCAGATTATCATCGTTTAAATGATGAAAAACCAAAGTGGCCGTCACCACATCAAAACTTTTTTCTGGCTCAGCCAACTGAGGATATTCGCGATGTTCAAAAGAAAGATTTTTAAATTCATGTGCACTTTTGTGCTCTTGTGACAATTGATGGGTTTGTGCAGCAACCAATGCCTCTGGCACAATATCGATGCCCACCACACGCGCCTGAGGAAAATTTTGCGCAAGCTTGACGGTAAACGCCCCACCACCACAGCCAACGTCCAGAATAGATTGTGGGGTGACTGGCAAAGCATGAAATGCTTTGAGTGTTGCTGCATCACTACCAAAAACGGTTCCAATGATGCCTAATTTGTGCAAACAATCGTCATACTCTTCTGCTGTATAAAACGCCGGACCCAAATCCATCAGCTCCGGCTGATCGCTTCGTTTAAACATACACATGATTTAACAGTATCCCTTCAATTGATAATCCCGGCCCAAAACCAAGTCCCAGTGTCCACGGCCGTTGTTTCTTTTGTTCACTAATGTGTTTAAGTACAAAGGGAATGGTTGCGCTAGACATGTTGCCATACTCGGCCATGACATGCCAGGTACTGGATGTTTGATCACGCATCAGCCCACAAGCCTCTTCAATGGCTGCCACAATCGCTCTGCCACCGGGATGAATTGCCCACGTTACATCTTCCTGCTCATACCCTGGAGGTAGTAAATCTTGCGCAAAAGCGTGTATTTTGCGTCGAATAAATTCAGGAATTTCTTGGCTCAAGCGCATCACAAAACCGTGATTGCTGATATCCCAAGTCATAGCATCCAGCGAGCATTCAATCATGGATGAAGCACAGCGCACGATGGAAAAGAGTGGACGCTCAACGCTACGTGGTTGCGCACCAACCAAAAATGCCACCGCTCCGTCACCAAAAAGTGCGTTACCAATAATGGTATCCAGCAGCATATCAGATTGAATGTGAAGCGAACACAACTCAACGCACACAATCAAAATGCGATTGGTAGCACTTTGTAACGCCAAGGCCTGCGCAACAGCCAGCGCACGAAACGCTCCAAAACAGCCCATAAAGTTGATGCCCAGGCGTTGCACGTTTGACGCAAGCCCAAGCTCTTTGAGCAGTAAAAATTCGATACCAGGCGCCATCACGCCGGTGCATGACACAACAATGATATGCGTAATGTCTGTCACTGGCTGTTGCCACTGCTGCAACAATTCACGCGCGGCACGTGCAGCGAGCACTGGTGCCTCTTTTTTGTAAAACTCGTTACGTTTTTGCGTATCACAAAAATTTGGATTGGTACGATCAAAAAAGGTCCATTGTTCCGGTGGCGTAACAAAATCACGAACCACTGAGTAACGCCTTTTGATTTCAGAACGCTCAACCATACGTTTTACGATGGCATGCTTTTTCTCATCAAGATTTTGAAGCCCCGTTACAAAATCAATGTAATCACCGGCTTGCAGACAGATATCAGGAAGCGCCGTTGCAATACCAAAAATTGCCGCCTGCGCCTGCTCTCTCACGTTATTTTCTTTTCATACATAATAAACTCCGTAATGCCGCCCAAAAAACGCTGGGTGTTGCTAAACATGTTTTGAGATTTTTTTATCATCGTTACCGATTATGCAAGAAATATCCCAACGCGTCACCTTTGTTTTATCTAGCATGCAAGAACCCACAGCGTCTACCTTTTTACCAAAAATATTTTTCAATTTGCTTTACAAATCGGTCAATACAGCGATACGGTGCTCCTATTGATAGATTGTTTAACCCTTTTTATTTTTAAGGAGTAGGCTATGGCCTCAAAACACGTAACCAGTACCTGGCTCATGCTCAAGATGACATACGGAGTATTCTTCTTGGCCGTTGGCGTTGATAAATTTTTTAACATGATCACCATGTGGTCAAAATACGCCAGCCCCGTCATCATGCAGTACATTCCCCTGGAAACATCCATGATCATGATGATTATTGGTGTTATTGAAGTTTTGGTCGGAGCTGCAATTTTGACCAACTGGACAGAAAAAGGTGCTCAAGCTGCTGGCGTTATGCTGCTGATTTGTGCAGCAAATTTGGCCACCATGGGCACGTATTTTGACGTCGCCGCACGCGATGTGGTCATGGCAATGGGTGCATTTGCACTTGCATGCCTGACGCACGCAAAAGATTAAGCTCACACCATTGCCGCTCATCCCACTCATGTGGCATGGGCGGCAATGATTTCATGTATCTTTATGATAGAAATAACGCCTATCCTCGGTGTGCAAAAGTCTAAACCCAAGCTCTTCTTTAATCATATTTTTCATACCCAGCGACAACCTGCACCATGGATTAACCCAATCTGCATGTAGCCACATAATTTTTATTTCTTGTCCTGATGCCTGCAAAAGTTTAAATAACAGCACAAGCTGTATTACCGACATTGTTAACAGTTCAGGATGAAGCTGCAGGGGCAAACTCAAAAGACTCATGGTCCCTTCTGTCCCATTCACAATCAGATACTTGTCGCACGGCGTCAGTCCTACGGCGATGGCACCAACCGTTTGACGATATAAAACACGCACACAGTGGCCAAAGCGCCAGTTCCATATTTTAATAGTTTTGTCAGCACCCGCAGAGACACAATACTCACCACACCGTGTTACTGAAAGTGAACACAGGACTCCCTTGTGTGCCTGAATGGTCTGCACCACCTGATTATCAGTTTGATCGAATACGGTAATCATGCCATTGGTTGCACCAGCAAAGATGTATCTTCCACAGGGTGAACAGGCAACGGTATAGACCGGTACCTCAAAGTCATCCCATGTGGTAACACAGGTATCATCGGCCAAATCCCAAACTTTAACAGTTTGATCACGCGAGGCGGACACAAGACACGTTGAGTTGGGAACTCTTTCTACTGCTTCAACGCGTTCGGCGTGGCCGTGCAACGTATGTAATCTTTGCTGAGTTGCAGCATCACTGATATGAATCTCGCCATCACTGCGAAATGAAACGATGCTTCTGTTGTACCATGGCAGCCCATTAAATTTTGAAAGCCAATCGGTCGCAGGGAGCACACGCTTAAGCACAGTGCGCTTGTTATCAGTCACCTCAACAATGCGATTGGGCCTGTAAAACACACAGTGTTCCAGACAGCAAACCCCAACACTGGAACGGTTAAACCAGCAGCGCATCTTACGCTCTTCAACCGGGTTGATCGTCAGAAAAAGATCTTTGTACTGGTACAAAAGCCATTGCCGCATGCGATCGCTGAAATCATGACCCAGTGCGGTTGCCACGGCAATTAATGATGCATTGGCACCATCATTCATGGGCTTGCCCAGGTCGACCATGTTTATAA
>JAHFBR010000134.1 GCA_023249955.1 bacterium | reverse complement strand
AAAAATAAAGAACGCGAAAAAATCATTACCAATATCGACAAAACCGACAAGAAGCGCATGCTGGACACCGCTTCGTTAAAATATGAAGCAGATGTCTTGGGGCAAGAGCTCAGCTCGCTTGCAGAAAAAATTGATCATACCAAGCTTTTGATTGATAAATATGACATTGAACAAAAGCTTTGGGACGATCTGATTGAGCTCGATCAGCAAAAACTTAATGAGCAAAAAACACTTCTTTCACAAATTGAAACTCGACTCATTCTTGATTACAACGACGTTGAAGTTGCCAAGAGTGAATGGAAAGCTGAAGCCGCCAATGCTCTTGCAGCAAAAGAAGCTATAAGCCAAGAAAGGGTGCCTAAAAAGCAGGCCAAGGAAAAGACCACGCTTGAGCTTGAACTTTTACGACAACGACTTTCTGAACTCAAGGCAAAAGGGTCAAAAGACCAAGCGACCTATCTTTTGATTAAATCACAGCTTAAGCGCTCAGAGGCCCTGGTTCACGCCCTCGAGAAAGAACTCAGCTATCTTGATGCGAAAAAAGATCTTGCCGAAACGCTTGCTGCCGAAAAAGAGCTGCAATTTCTGACCGTTGAATTGCGTTACAAATTAAAGCTTGCATCAGAAAACCTTGATGTCTTGCTGGGTAATTTTCAAAACAAAAAGGATTTAGCCGTCAGCACCTTGCGAGGCCTCAAAGATAAACGCACCGAATCTATTACATCGCTGATTGAAACCAATCGGTCAATTGATCACGTCAAAGCAACTCAGGAAAAGCTACGAACAAAACGCACCGCATCATTTAGAGGGCGCGAAGGAATCTTGCGTTCTGTTTCAAACATTCTTGAAGAGACCAAGGGTTACCTGAGCTGGCACATTGAATTTACTCAATCATGCTTGGCTGTGAATGCTGATTTAATTACGCATCAAGAAAAAATCATTAATCAATATGATCTGATTATCAACGAACTTGAAGCCCGTCACAAAACCAATAGCATTTGGAAGCGCTCGCCAAAAGCCATTTCGCTGGAAGCGCTTGGCCATGCTCTACTTGAAGGCGAAATGTTCTTTAAGAAGTTATACTGGGATACTCCTGCGCATCTAAAACCCTCTGCGCTGTGGCATGCGGCAAAAGCATTCAAGTTTGCCGACTTGATCATGTTGCTGATTTGTGTCTTTTTGTTTGTATTCTTTTTTGGCGTGCTGCATTACAGCCTGAGTCTCATCAAACACAAGAGCTCATCAATCCTCATGCGCTACCAGGGACATGCACGGTTTTTATATCTGCACATAGCACTTGCGCTGGTTGACCTGGCAATTGAGCATTTTGCGCTCTTTTTTACCTGGCTTTTTATTTTATTGCACATTGTTTTTGATTTCAGATACGCATTTGCTACGCTAGCCCCACTGGCACACTATTACACCATTACTATTTTTTATCTGATCTCCATTCCTATCTTGGTATACTTATCACACGGCTTGATCGAACGCCTTAAAGAGATCAATAAAAAACTCAGCTACTTTTTCTTTGCTGAGTCGTTTCAGGATAAATTTATTTTACTCATCACCATTTTTTGCTACGCAACCGCAACATTGATTCCGTTGCGCCATGCAATTCTTGCTTACTCAGATGTTTCTCAATCAGAAGTCGCAACCGTCATTTTGGCAGCATATTCGTTGATTGTGGTACTGGTTTTGTCATTTTTGTTCAGCAAAGAAGATGTGCTTAAGTTGCTCCCTTCAAATAGCACCTTCTTTATCTGGTTAAAGCGCAAAATCGACAAACACTACTACCCGGTCTTTCTTTTTTGCATGAGCCTTTTTGTTTTATCTAACCCCTACGTTGGTTATTCAAACATGGCCTGGTTCTTGGCATTTGCCGTGCCATCATCAGTATTATCACTGTATGCACTCTTTATATCGCATCTCATCATCAGAAAATACGCAGTATTTATCTTTATGAAAGAGGAAGATGACGAGGTCACCGACAAGTTTGAACACGCCAAGGCGTACTACGGATTTTTTGTTATTTTTTCGTTTTTAGTGCTCGCCTTCCTAGCATTTATATTTGTTGCACGCATCTGGGGCTTTGATTACACTCCTGCAGCCCTATGGAAAGGTTTAGCAGAAGACTGGGTGATTCGCATTGGCGTTGATAACAAACTAGGCTTTGTCGAGTTCTTGACGATGGGACTTTTTATTGCCGCCGGCTTCCTGGTCTCTTCGCTTATTCACCGTTTCATTCTCAGCAGATTATTTGAAATATTACGCTCCGAACCGGGCACACAAAACACCATCTCACGCATTAGCCACTACACTACCATATTTTTTTCAGTGGTCCTGGGGCTCAATGCCATCCACCTACAACAGTTCATTTTTTGGGTAGGTGCATCGTTTGGTATCGTGCTTGGCTTGTCGCTCAAAGAGATTGTCAGTGATCTGGTAGCAGGATTTTTTGTTTTGATTGAACGTCCTATCGAAATTGGAAACTTTGTACAAATTGATAACATTCAGGGAACTGTGCACAAAATTGCCGCACGCTCCACCACCATCATCACTTCAAAAAATCATTCGGTAATTATTCCAAACAAAGATCTGGTCACCAAATGGATTGTAAACTGGGGCCATGGCCGTTTTGCTGTTGGATTTGAAGTTGATATTCGCGTGGAACACTCCAATGATTCAGATTTGGTCAAGCGCACACTGCTCACTGTTGTGCAAGCCAACCCCTTTATTTTAAAGGTTCCTGGCATTGTGGCACGCTTGGAAAACATCGAAGAGAATGCGCACTACTTCTTGGTCCGTGCGTTTATTAGCGCACGACGCGTCAAGGAGCAGTGGGAGATTGCAGCAGCACTGCGAACAGAAATATTGAAAGCATTTAAAGATCAGGGCATCACGCTTGCCAAGGCTTCGCGTTATTTGGAATTTGCCCAAGATGGACCTAAGGCCGTAGAAATTAGGTTTGATAAATA
>JAHFBR010000019.1 GCA_023249955.1 bacterium | reverse complement strand
TCAGGCCTTGCGGGCAGAGCATGCGGCACGCTTTTTGGCTATGGAAAACTCAACCAACAGTGCTGAAAAATATCTTGAGCGTTTAAAATTACAATTCAATAAACTGCGACAATCACTTATCACGAAGGAAGTGTCTGAGCTATCTTCTGGTTTTCAGAAACATTAAGCTCTTCGTGTATCAACTGAATGTTGCCGCCCAATGCGCTTAACTTAACTTCTAATTGATCGTAGCCGCGCTTCCAGTGATGCACTCCCGTCATTTTTGTTTGTCCAAAAGCTACAAACCCAGCAAGAACCAGTGCGCAGGATGCGCGAATGTCAGAAGCAATTACATCGCATCCATACAGTGCCTCAACGCCTCTGATGGTTGCTATGGTGCCATTTACCGTAATCTGAGCGCCCATTTTTGCAAGCTCTTTGGTATGGAGCATGCGGTTTTCATATACTGTCTCTTCGATAGTGCTGGTCCCCTCGGCTAAACACAAAGCCGCCATCATTGATGGTTGTAGATCAGTTGGAAAGCCTGGATAAGGTCCCGTTTTAATAGAAATAGCTTGTGGATGTTGCGTTGCACGTAGCGTGATGCCTTGTGGAATGCGCTCTGCGCAATCAAACCCAGTCGTAATGTGATGTCCCATTTTTTTTAATTTATCCAAAAAAACATCCAGATGATCAGGCCGTGCATTTGGGATGGTAAGCGATCCGCCGGTGATTGCTGTTGCAAGCAGTAACGCTCCAGCCTCGAGCCGATCAGGAACAATGGTATGATGCACCGGCTTCAGACGGCCAACGCCCTTAATGATAATGATAGCACCAGGAAGAATTTGAATGTGAGCGCCCATTTTTTGTAAAATGGCAATCAGGTCCAGCACTTCTGGTTCAAGCGCTGCATTAATAATAACTGTTTCGTTGTTACCCAAGCTTGCAAACATCAGTAAGTTTTCAGTTGCTCCGACGCTTGGATATTCCAATGCAATGCGTGTGTATGGTGGTTGCGACGTTGAAAGTTGTACTTCCACAAAAAGATCGCTGAGTTGCACCGAAACACCAAGTTGCTTAAAGCCTTCAAGGTGGTAATTGATAGGACGGAGTCCAATCAGGTCACCGCCAGGAAATGCAACCTTCGCTTTGCCAAAGCGTGCGAGTAGTGGCCCCATGACCAAAATTGATGCGCGCATTTTGTTCATAATTTCTGGTTTGACTTCATAGGCATTGATACCGGATGTGTCAACGCGCATGCTTTTTTCACGGACGTCAAATTCAACGAGTGCTCCCAGATCTTGCAACAATTTGATCATGAGTTGCACATCAGCATTGTTGGGAACATTTTCAAGCACAGAGACGCCATCGGTCAGAATCAGCGAGGTCATGATGACGAGGACTGCATTTTTTGCGCCAAGAATTTCAACCGTGCCATTGAGTGGAGAAGATTTTTTAATCAGGATATAATCATTCGTCATTCATGATCCTTAAGTTATTACATAATTTTATAGGATGACAGAATATCATCAAATGATGGCAAATGAAAATAATTCATCAAGATTTCTAGAGGCTTGTTAGTTATGAAAAATCAAAAAAAAATTGTCTGCATAATTCCTGTTCGTCTGGCGTCAACGCGGTTTCCTCGCAAGGCGCTTGCATCGTTGCATGGTCGCCCCATGATTGCATGGGTGTGGGATGCTGTGCAACGCGTTGATCTTTTTGACGATGTTTTTTTTGCTGTTGATGCGCAAGAGACAGCCGATGTGATCACAGGCTTTGGTGGAAAAAGTCTGATGACATCGGTCGACTGCCAATCGGGAACCGATCGCTTGGTTGAGTTGGTGATGAAGGGCAGGGTGGAAGCAGATGTTTTGGTTAACTGGCAGGGTGATGAGCCGTTTATCACCCCAGCGATGATTCTCTCACTCGTACAATCCATTGATAACCCCAACGAAGATATCTGGATGCTCAAAAAGCTTATTCAAGATAAACACGATATTTTTTCGCCCAACGTCTCCAAGGTTGTTTGTAACCGGCAGGGTACAGCGCTCTACTTTTCACGCGCTCCCATCCCGTTTTTTCGAGATGAAAGCGATCCTGCCGTTTTGGTAGCGAAAAAAGTCTATTATAAGAACGTTGGGCTTTATGCCTATACGCCACGAGCGCTTAGAAAGATATTCGAAATGGGCCTCAGTGCGTGTGAGGATGCTGAAAAGCTCGAGATGCTTCGATGGCTTGACTACGGCCTGAGTATCCGTCTGCACGAGACCGATTGTGACGTTAAGGGCATTGATACGCCGGGAGACTTGGCAATAGCTGAAAGCCTTATGAGCCAGCGCTTACGTTAAAAACATGGATAAAATTATCATTTATCCGCAATAGCAGGCATTTTTTGTTACAATTGACTTTGCATCTCAGCCAGCTAAACTGCTATCCTATTCAATGGACGTGGGTGGGTCGTTACATTGTTCTAGGGATGAACTTATGCAAAAAAAATTATTAGTACGTATTTTGGCATGTGCACTGCTATGGGTGTCTGTTGGCTATGCGCATCGGCCACTTCATCAGGTATTGAATGAAGGCACTATAGAGCAGCAGATTGATCAGGCGCGTGAAAATTTTGAGGGTGTTTATTACCAGCTGGTTGAAAAAGGTCATTTTCCCCTTGATTATAACAACAATCTTATTATTCATGCCGATCTTGAAGATGATACAACACACAACGGGATGATTCTCCTTGGCCTGATTGAATGGCTAGAAAAGCAGGAAGATCGCGACAGTGCCTTTTTGCTGAGAAAATTTAACAAACTGTTTTTTCTAGAATTTCATCGAACGCTGGCCAGAATGAACTTGCGTAACACATCAGTTGCAGATCTTGTGCGGCAGCTTCATGACCTGTACCAATCAAAGGTTACAGTTAATGGGTATCTAATAACACCCTTCAGGTCAATGGTTTCAAAGTGTTTTCTTATGATTAGTATTGTTAATGAGAGTGATCAACGATACGAAGCGCGCAAAGAGATGCTGCTTTATACCCTTGATAAGGTGAAACGCGAACTTTTGTTGATTAATAGACGACTTGATGAAAAGCGTCTTGAAGAGAGTTTAATTGAGTCTTTCATCATGAATCTTGGGGTCTATGCAGCTAAAGAGCCTCTCGTTAAATCGGGCATTGTCAAAAAGGTAGCGATTGGTATTGCTGTGGTTGCTGTTGTCGGATTTTTAGTGCATAAGATATTCTTGAATAAAAAGGAAATTAAGGCATGGATGAAGCAAACTGGAAAAGATATTCGTGAGTTCTTTATCGAGCCAATTGGTGAAGGGCTTGTTAAATCTATGCTCAAAGAGGCTGAAAAACCTGAACACAAAGAGCATATCAATCAAATTCTTGAAGAGGCTACGCGTTCTGCGGTTCGCGGTGCTGCTTATGCTCAGCGAGATGGTGACGGTCCACAACAACCAAATCCTGATCTGCCTGTGCTTACCAATCAACTTGTCCATGGCATATTGACTCAGCAGCCGTACCAAGCAGCAGCTCAGCCACCTGCTGAGCGCCATCCTGCAAATCCTGACATTGCACCAGCAGTGCAGGAGGCTGTACGAGGTGCTCGTCAGGGCGCTGTCGGGGGCAATCGAATTTTTGGGTGGATGTTTAGAGATTAAGAAATTTTGCGGTTGCCAAAAGCTTGCTATACTGGGGCTGCTGTTGGTGAAAAGGTTTGTCTTTAGAGTAGGGTGGAACTATGAGCACGGTGTCAGAAAAAGCAAAAACAATGGGTCGGTTGGAAGTTGTATGCGGCTCGATGTTTTCTGGTAAAACTGAAGAGCTGATGCGTCGTTTGCGACGTGCAGAGTATGCAAAACAGCGTGTCTTAACCATCAAACATCACATCGATAAGCGCTACAATCAGGTTCCTACCTGCATTGTGTCACACGAGGGTAGAGAGCGCTTTGCTTTTGTGGTCAGCGATAGTGTCACCGGCTTTGATAAAATTTTAGAACTTGCACATTCCAGTGTTGACGTGGTTGGCATCGATGAGGTTCAATTCTTCAGTCAACCGATGCTTCAGGTAATTTCCAAGCTTATCGATGATGGTAAGCGTGTGATTGTTGCAGGGCTTGATCTTGATTTTCGTGGCGAACCCTTTGGCATTATCTCTGCGTTAATGGCCACTGCCGACGATGTTCTAAAATTAAAAGCAATCTGTGTACAGTGCGGTGCCGATGCGCACCACACACAACGTCTTATTGATGGCAAGCCGGCTGCTTACGATGATCCAGTCATTTTGGTTGGTGCTGCAGAACTCTATGAGGCGCGTTGTCGTGCCTGCTTTACTCTTGCCAAGCCCGGCTCGAGTTCAAAGCAATCGCTTAACGTGCCAAGAGCAAAAACCAAAGAGCTTCAGTTATAATTTTGACGATAATTTTAATGCGCTAGGAGTTGTTGGTGGCTAAAGCAAGACTATCGTTTTCGTGCACCAATTGTGGCTATGCAACTCCAAAGTGGGTTGGTTGCTGCCCGGGGTGTAGCGAGTGGAATAGCTTTGCTGAACAGCAACAACCTCAAGGCCCCACGGCATTTTTTGGCGGCAAAAGTAGTGGTGCTGTTGTACAAAGTGCCAATCTTTTTTCACTGACGCAAATCTCGTCAGAGACCCAACCACGTATGCTTTCAAACATCAAAGAGTGGGACCGTGTTTTGGGCGGCGGCGTTTTGCCTGGCTCGTTTATTATTCTGACCGGTGACCCCGGTATCGGCAAATCGACCTTGTTGTTGCAGGTGGCCGATGCCATTGCAACAGATCACAGTGTCTTATATTTTTCATCTGAAGAGTCGTTGGAGCAGGTCAAGGGACGTGCCGAACGCTTGGGTGTTTCGAGCCCAAAACTTTTATTTTCAGACGAAGCGTGTCTTGAAACCATTCTTGCCACAGCGTTGCAAGCCAAGCCGGCCTTAGTAATTCTTGATTCCATACAAAATTGTCATCTTTCGCTGCAATCGCATGTTATTCCTGGAACCGTGGCGCAGCTGCGTGAGGCAGCTTTTCATTTGATGCGTTTTGCCAAAGAAAATAATATCGCCGTGCTTATCACCGGCCACATCACCAAAGAGGGTGAGATGGCTGGCCCCAAAGTGCTGGAGCACATGGTGGACGCTGCGTTTTATCTGCAGGCCGAAGATCGCTGGCACACGCGTATTTTGCGTTCAGTTAAAAATCGTTTTGGTACCATCAATGAGGTTGGTTTTTTTGAGATGCATGAAAATGGCCTGATCGAAGTTACCAATATTAATCAGCAATTTTTAAGCGAGGCCTCAAGTACTGCAGGATCAGCTTTGGTATGCTGTTTGGAAGGGACTAGGCCCTTGTTGCTTGAGCTGCAGGCATTGGTGGTGGAGTCAAAATATGGTGTGCCGCAGCGTGTGGTAACCGGGCTTGATCACAAACGTGTGGTCTTGATTGCCGCAATTTTAGAAAAATATCTGCACATCAGATTTAGTGCGCACGACATTTTTTTTAAGGTAAGTGGCGGATTTAAAATTAAAGAGTCGTCAACCGATCTGGGTATCGCTCTTGCATTGCTATCAAGCTATTTTCAGCAGGCTTTGCCGATGCGCTCAGTTGCGATTGGCGAAGTCAGCTTAACTGGACAGGTTAAAGCAATCAATCAGATTGGGACGTGCATCAAAGAGGTTGAGAAGTTTGGCTTGGAGCGGGTTTTAATGTCAAAGAGCCAGCAAGTCAAAACAACCTGCCAGCTCTTAACATTCAAAAATATTTACGAATTATTGGAGCTATTTCCGAGTTAATATGTTAACCAGCCCAATGCTAACCAGTCCCATAACAAAGCCCAAAATCATGGTATGAGAGATAGAGTATCCAAGCCATGGCAAAAGGCCAGCGATCAGGCCGCCGGTGACAATTCCAGCAAGTGCAGCATAGGCGTTGCGCATTTTGGAATGCAAGGCAACAAGCACCAGTGGTCCAAAAGAACAACCAAGGCCAGTCCAGGCATAATGCACCAGATCATAAATTGTTTTTTGGTTGTTGCATAACGCATAGCCAAGTGCCAAAACGCAAATGACTACCACGCTGATGTGTGATGCCCATTGAACGCGTCGACGCATGTGAGCCTGGTTTTGTGTGAATCTTTTATAAAAATCTTCAGCAAGAATTGATGCTGATGCAAGGACCTGTGCGCCGATGACATTGATGGCTGACGCAAGAATTGCGCACAAAATAATGCCAGCAAAGAAGGGTGAGAAGAGGCTTTTGGTCATGGCAACAAAGATGAGCTCGTTATTTTCAAGCCCCGCTGGAAAAAATGCAATGCCCACCAAGCCAACGCAAATGGCGGCAGCAAGCGTGATGCACTGCCAGGTTAAGCCAACATACTGTGCTTTGTTGGTCTCTTTGACATCGCGAATGCCCATAAATTTGGTAACAATATGTGGCTGGCCAAAATAGCCCAAACCCCATCCGGCAGCGAGCAGCACAATGTTGATAAAATGCATCAATGATTGAGGCCAAAAATCCAACGAGATCTTATTTACATGTGCGGCGGCAACGATATGACTAATGCCCTTAGTATGAAAAAAGGCAACTGATGGGACTAAGATGATCATGCCCAGCAAAAAGATGCCTTGGAAGAAGTCGACCCATGCAATGGACAGGTAGCCGCCCAGCAAGATATAAAAAATAACCAGCGAGCCAATCATGAGACCCACGTTGTAACTGATGCCAAAGATCGATTCAAACAGGTGTCCCAGCGTGACAAAGCCGGCAGAGATATAAAACGTAAAAAATATTAAACAAAAAAGAGCGCTGATGATGCGCACGCGTCCAGAAGCGTCGCCAAACCGTTCTTCAAAAAATGTTGAAAGCGTGGAGCTTTTGTATTTTTCAGTTAATGTTCTGAGTTTAGGTGCAACAAATTTCCAGTTTAAGAACATAAAAAATGTCAGACCAACCGCCGTCCAGGCTTGAATTAACCCTTGAGTATAAACTGCTGCAGGAAAGCCCATAAAAAGCCAGCCGCTCATATCGCTGGCGTGTGCCGCAAGGGCGGTTACCCAGTAACTGAGTGAGCGTGAACCCAAGACAAAATCGGCAGCCTGTCTGCTTTTGCGATAAGCAAAGAAGCCGATGGCTCCCAAGACAGAAAAATAAAGCCCAAAGGCGATAATTACTTCAAAATTCATAAAAATCTCTTTTTGGTAATGATGAAAAGATTGGTTGCGACAAAAATAGAAAAGGGTTTTTTACCCCTCGCGGGGGGTAACGTGAAGGCCTGCGGCCATGGGAGTGTTGATGATAAGAAAGTTTTTCATGATTATGTGCCTCATGCTTCAAGTCTAGCCAGCGTTTTGTAGCAACGCAAGTTTCTTGCTGTTTACTCGACGGTGACCGACTTTGCCAGGTTTCTCGGCTTATCAATCGGCAAGCCCAACTGGCGCGTGATGTGATACACAAAAAATTGCATGAGCCCGGCCATTGCAAGTGGAGCCAGCAGTGGCGCAACGCGTGGAAGAATAAACGCGCAGTCGGCAATGTCAATCAGCTCGTGCTGTCCCTCAAAGGCAAAGACAATCAAGTGCCCCTTGCGAGCTTTAACAGACTGAGCATTAGAAACAAGTTTGCGATAGATCAGCTCATCAAGCACAGAAAAAAGCACCGCTGGTGTTTTTTCATCAATCAAGGCAATCGGACCATGCTTGAGTTCACCGGCTGGGTAGCACTGTGCGAAAATATAAGAGATCTCTTTGAGCTTCAGTGCAGCCTCCATGGCAAATGGATAGCTCACGTGCCTGCCCAAAAAGATGAAGCGATCGTATCGGGCATAACGCGGTGCCAGCTCCTGCATGATCTTAAATTTATAAATTTCAATGGACGCTTCCAAAATCTCGGCAGCGATAAAAAGATCCTCTTCAGAGGTGTGCATTTGTTCTGCGGTTATGGTGCCGCGTTCAAGCGCCATGCGGTTGGCAAGCCAGTACATAGTTGCAACTTGTGTTGAAAATGCTTTGGTCGAAGCAACCGAAATTTCTGGTCCTGCCTGCATTGGCAAAAACCCACTGGCCTCGCGGACCATAGTGCTTGAAGCAACGTTGGTAATGGCGATGGTATGCTGCTCAAGTGAGTTGATCAGCCTGAGTGCTTCCAAGGTGTCGGCAGTCTCGCCAGATTGCGAAACCATGATGTAAATGCTGTTTGGTTCGGTAAAGAACGGCATGTAGCGGAACTCTGACGCCAAGTAAACACGTGTTGGAATGCCACAAAGATGCTCGAAGAAAAACTGTGCAATTCTTGATGCGTGCCACGATGTGCCAGCGCTGATAATATTGATATAGCGTAGGTTTTTGACCTTATCTTTGGTCAGGCCTATTTGGCGCCATACCGAGTCATTGTATTCTGTGGCCGGATGAGGCTGCAGCGTGATGTCGCTGCTTGGATTGCCGACCTCGTCGTTATAACTACCAATAACTTTGCAGAAGGCGATGGTGCGATTGATAGCCCGTTTTTGCTCGTAAATCTCTTTGAGCATGAAATGTTCAAAGCCGTCTTTATCAATATCAGAGTACGTCTGGTCAATTTGCTGTGGGCTGTAAGGCAGTGCTTTGCCCTCAAATGAATAAAGCTCCAACGCATCTTTAGAAAGCAGCGCGATGCTGTCATCTGGCAAAAACACAACCTTATTGGTTTTGTCTGAAAACGCGATAAAATCAGATGCAACAAAGTTTTCTCCATCCCCCAAGCCAACAACCATTGGTGAGCGATGTCTGACCACAATTAACGTTTCTGGATATTGCTCGACAAGAAAAATAAAGGCGTATGCCCCTCGAATGTGTTTAGTCAGATCAAGCAGAGCAGACTTCAAGTCGCTGTGGTGATCGATAAGGTCGCTTAAAAGATGTGCAACGACTTCTGTGTCTGTTGTTGAACTAAACACGTGTCCGCGATGAATCAGCTCCTGGCGAAGCTCCTCATAGCTTTCGACAATACCGTTGTGAACCACTGCGATGCTTTTTTTGCAGTTAAAATGCGGATGTGCGTTGCGTTGATCGACAATGCCGTGGGTTGCCCATCGGGTGTGTCCCATGCCGGCGTAGCCGTCAAACTTGACTGCTTCAGAAAGCCGCTGTACGGGCGCAATTCCACCAGCCTCTTTGTGAAAACTCAAGTGCTTATGATTGTTATCAATGCACACAAAGCCAGCAGAATCGTAACCACGATACTCAAGGCGCGATAGCCCCTCAAGTACAATGTTTCGACAGAGCCTCTTTCCGATGTAAGCTATAATTCCACACATCTAATTGCTCTTCAAAAAAAGTCTCTTGATATAATAATGCAGTGTTTTCAACGATAAAACGATTAGCGTTTTACAAATTGGAAACGACGACGAGCGCCTTTTTGGCCGTATTTTTTACGCTCTTTAATGCGTGAATCAACGGTCAAGAGGTCGTTTTCTCTCAGAACTGCTTTAAGAGACTCATTGGTATCAAGAAGTGCGCGTGCGATACCAAGCTTGATAGCGTCAGACTGGCCAACGAATCCGCCACCGGTAACGCTTACTTTTGCGTCAAATGACTTTGAACCACAGATTTTGAAGGGCAATGTTACCGCGGTTCGCGCAGCTTCAGTACCGAAGTAATCTTTATAGTTAATGCCATTGACTTCAACTTTGCCAGTTCCTGGCTTAAGCCATACACGGGCAACTGAAGATTTGCGACGGCCAGTGCCTTGGCCAACAGAAGAAATTCCAGATTTGTTCATATCTATGTAAACCCAAACGAGTTACCCCTCGATCACCATGATTTTATACAGTGCCGCTGGTCCTGCCTTTGTCGAGGTAGCAGGGTGGACCGGGCGACAATGAAGTATCTTTTCAGAGTACAGGAAGAATATTACCCCACAGGCGCATTTTTGTCAAAAAAGACCGGCAAGAACACGTTTTTTGACGGTGTCTTGGGGCTTGGCCTTGGGGGTAGGTCCGCCTTCGCTATTCAGCTGGTTTACCCAGCCGTAGCTCCGCAGGAGCGAAGGCTGGAGCCGGCGATCGGAGTTGAACCGACGACCTACTGATTACGAATCAGTTGCTCTACCACTGAGCTACGCCGGCACTTACTGTTCGAATGCTTCCTGACAAACAATGCAACGGGCAGCATAAGGGAAGCTTTCTAAGCGTTTTTCGGATATGGGGTCACTGCAATCGATGCAGATGCCATATTCGCCCTTGTCGATACGTGCCAACGCGTCTTCCATCAGATGAAGTTCATCGATTTCAGACCGCTGAAGTGAATTCTGGAGGGTTTCCATAGAGAGCGACAATACTTCGTCGGCGCTATCTTGTACCATCCCATCTGTCAACTTTTCGTGCGATTGTTCTGCCAATTGGCTGTCCACTTCAGCTTTTCGTTTCAAAAGAAGTTTTCGGATGCTGCTTATAAATTCAGCCCTTTGTTTCACGGTCATCCTTCCTCTCTTTTTCTTGCCGTTTTAAAGAAACGTTGCAAAAGGGCAACGCTTTCTTCTGCTTCAATACCACCTTCAATTTTTAAATGTTGAGCGTATGGTGGTCGCTTGGCACCCTCGCTAAGCCCGCTTCCGTAAAGATTGGACCGAGCCCCAAAAACAATTCCTTCAAGACGTGAAAGCTGAATGAGGCCTATACACATCAAACAAGGCTCAAGGGTAACATATATCCAACAACCATTCAATCTCCAATTGTCTATTTTTTTACATGCTTTTTCTATAGCAATGACTTCGGCGTGGGCTGTTTGACACCGCTTGGCCTCCATCTTATTGTAAGCGCGAGCGATGATGGTGCCACTTTTATCAACAACAACAGCTCCGATTGGAACCTCACGATTCCTGAGAGCCGCTTGTGCTTGGAGGAGGGCTTTGCCCATAAAGTACTTTTTTTTATCAATCATGGCATCATTTCAATTGAGTTTTGATACGTTTTTACGCCTCTGCTATACTACTTTTGGGAATTTCTCCCTTTGTGGTGTTGGTTATATTACACTAAACCATCGATCGCAGAAAAGTTTTTTGGTTAGTTGCATCCCCGGGGTGCGACTTTTTGTAGGGTGAATGCATGGATAACAAGGAAAAAGATATCGTAAGAAGGCAAGCCAGTGAGGACTATGGTGCGAGTGCCATTAAAGTTCTTGAAGGGCTCGAGGCGGTCAGAAAACGCCCTGCTATGTATATTGGCTCAACCGGCATTGCCGGCCTACACCACCTGGTGTATGAAGTCGTCGACAACTCTATTGACGAGGCTATGGCTGGACATTGCAACACCATTGCGGTGACATTGCATATTGACGGCTCATGCTCGGTTGAAGATAACGGTCGAGGAATTCCTGTTGATATGCATCCAACCGAAAAGAAATCAGCCGCCGAAGTGGTAATGACCAAGCTGCACGCCGGTGGTAAGTTTGAAAAAGAGGCTTATCGCTATTCCGGTGGCTTGCACGATGTGGGTGTTTCGGTTGTTAACGCACTTTCAAAGGTTCCTGAACTGACCGTTTTTCGAAACGGAAAAGTATATGAACAGGTTTATG